>JAESSR010000217.1 GCA_016764015.1 Phycisphaerales bacterium | reverse complement strand
TTTGCGATTTTACACCCTGCGCATGTTCAGCATGTTCAGCATGTTCAGCATGTTCAGCATGTTCAGCACGCACAACAATCGGCTGGAGCAACCCGTGCTCGACAATCGAGCCTGCGAGCTCTTCAAGTGCCCCTTCGTCAAACAGCCGCCGAGGCTGAGGTGGGTTAGGAACAACCAAAGAAACATCTATGTCGATCACACGCGATCCAAACTCATCCAAAGCGAGAATAGAATGGTCCAAACCATTTGCAATGTTAGATAAGTGTTCGGCACTGAGTTCGGGTGCAACCTGCACCGGACTCAATCCGCCTTGATCAACAAGTGCGCTCAATCCACGACCGAGCTTTGAACGGTTTTTCTTCTTTTTGGTCGGCGAGGCCATGACAATCTCCATTTCTGCAATGATCAATACTCTTCTACTATCCTCATACTAGCGGCTGCGATGAATCCTTCGCTGTATTTGAGCCTCCACATTTCAATTTTCACTGCATATCATGCCTCTATGGGATCCAAACACCACACCGAAATCATCGCCCGCGGGCTTCTTATTCACAATGGGCGTGTGCTGATGTGCCGAAATATCAAGCACAACTACTGCTATCTCCCCGGCGGGCATGTCGAGTTCGCTGAAAAGGCCAGTGATGCCTTGATCCGTGAAATCAAAGAAGAAACCGGGCTCGAATCATCCGTTGGCCCCCTGCTACTCACCACAGAACAATGCTTCAACGACGGCAAACGCGTTCATCATGAAATCAATGTCGTGTTCCATGTGGAACATATTGGCGAATCAACGGTGCCCAACTCGAACCCGCCCTCCGAGGTGCCGAGCATAGAATCATACATCGACTTTGCCTGGGTAGACCTTGCCCAACTTCCAGAAGCGGATATTCGCCCCAATGAAATCAAAGCCTGGCTGATGAGTGGGGGCGCCACCACCCCATCGCAAGGCCCTTGGCTCACCGGCTTCGAACACGAAACACGCGGATAGTACAAATCGTACGATCCTGTGCAAAGATGCTGTTCATGCTTAAATGGCCGCATGAATCGTCCGATACCCGGTGGGTATGACCCCCGCTCCTCAACAATCCCAGCCTGCTGCCGAGCAGTCGCACCCGATGACTCAGGCAGGGAATCAGCCGTTGGCTCAGGCGGCCCTTGATGAAGTTGAGCAGGCGGGCAAGCTGATTGATCAGATCAGCACACACATGACCCAGGCTTCGGACCTTGCTGAGCTTGGCGCATTCTCATCGATGTTTGCCCACGAGGTGAACAACCTGATGACCCAGGTGGGGGGGCGAGCCCAGCTTGCCTTGCTGCATCTCGATCAGCCTGAGAAAACGATCCAGGCCCTTGAGATTGCCCGCCGGGCGAGCGTCCAGATCGCTCAGCTCTCTGAGATGTTCATGCAAGCCTCAAACGAACCAAATCAGGGCATGCCCAAGCATGCGCAGCCTGATCCATTTACGGCCATCCATGAGCGGACACTCGGATTTCTCTCCGACCAGGATATCGCCACCCTTGGATTTAAAATCTCTGGGCACACCAACCTGATCCCCAGCACCCCCGCTGTTCTCCTTGAGCAGGTGCTTCTCAACTTGTATCTCAACTCCATTCGCGCGGTCGAGGAATCTGCCAGCGATGGCGGGCGAGTCAGTATCACAGTTGAATCTGATCTTGATGCCCCACAATGTTCCACATGGAACAATTTGAACAACTCGAATATTTCGTCTTGGGCACGCATCGTAATCGAAGATACCGGGATTGGGATGACGCAAGAGCAACTCGCAGGGCTTTTTAAATCGAAAAGCCTCAACAATATCAATATTCACAATGCTCAACCACCAGCGGCGAAATCAGGCCATGGGCTGGGATTAGCGATTTGCCATCGTTTTTTGACCAATGCCCGGTGCACAATTGAGGCAGAATCAACCCTCGGCGAGGGCACGAAGATCACCATCACGGTGCCTTGCTCGGTGAATCAGGCAGTCGCTTGAACGATGTTGATCCAACGGCTTGCTCGTTAGGCGTCGGCGATGGGGACGATATCCTCAGCCAAGAACTCGACATGGACATCATCGCCCACATTCGGATGAACCGTCGAGGTAGAGCCAAAGGGGTTCATTTCAGCGATTTTGATCGGCGGGCACCCTTTGATTTCTACCAAATGCTGCGCTGTTTCACCAAGATAGGTTGTTTCTAAGAGTTTGCCTGGAAGTGTGTTGTGTTCATTTGATTTACGGAGCTTGATGGCTTCGGGGCGAACCGACAATAGATTTTGTTCGCTTTTTGTTTGCGCATTTCCCGCCTGAATCACTGGCCCTGCGAACTGCCCGGCTTCGACTTGGTAGGCGGCCGGTTGCCCAACCTGGGCGGTTTGCTTGGCTTCGATGAGGTTTGTTTCGCCGAGGAACTCGGCGACGAATCGGGTGTTGGGCTTGCGGTAAAGTTCACGAGGCGAGCCGATCTGCATGATTTGTCCGTCTTTGAGCAGCGCGATCCGGTCGGCCATCGAGAGGGCTTCTTTTTGATCGTGCGTCACATAAACGGTCGTGATGCCCGATGCCTTACAGACATTGCGAATCTGCAATCGCAGGTCATTGCGGAGCTTGGCATCGAGGTTCGAGAGTGGTTCGTCGAGTAAGAGCACATCGGGTTTGATGACTAAAGCGCGAGCGAGCGCGACGCGTTGTTGTTGCCCGCCGGAGAGTTGGGTGGGTTTGCGCTGGGCGTATTCTTCCATCTGGACAGCAGCCAAGGCTTCGAGTACCCGCTTATCCTTCTCAGGATTGGGTACTTTTCGCACATTGAGCCCGAAGGCGACATTCTGGGCAACGGTCATGTGCGGCCAGAGCGCGTAGGACTGAAAGACCATCCCGGTGTTTCGCTTGTTGGGTGCTTCGTGCGTCACATCCTTGCCGTCGAAGGCGACGGTGCCTGAGGTTGGGTCAATAAACCCTGCAATCATGCGTAAAAGCGTGGTTTTGCCGCACCCTGAAGGGCCCAGAAGAAAGAAGAGTTCTCCGGGTTCGATGGTGACGGAGAGTTGGTCGACCGCGGTGGCTGCCGATGAGCCGTTGCCGAAGACTTTGACAAGGTTATGAATCGTGATCTGTGTACCCATAGGTGGACATCATAGCAAAATAATTGTGATAGACTCAGTGCGTGACGATGAACCCGAGCAACAAATCAGCCAACAAGCCGACCAATAAGCCGAAGGCGGGGTGTGTGAAGCGTGCCTCTGGGGACACCGGCGAGACGCCTGTGCCATCGGCAAACGCTCATGCGCATGCTCCGAGCGACCCGCTCGATCGGCTTCGTGGATTTCGGGTGTATCCTCAGCGAGCGAGATCGCTGGGTGATGATATGGATCGGCAGATGCAGGCGATGAAGAAGATATCGCACGCTGAATCGGCAGCCAATGATGCGTGGCTGACGGTCGTGCCCGACCAGATTCGTGATTGCACCAAGGTCGGTGGGCTTCGGGCGGGGAAGATGACGATTTATGTTGATTCGGCTGCCCAGCGGTTTCAGGTCGATCGTTGGCTCGGCAGTGGGGGGATGGGCGCTTTTCAGGCGTTGGCCCGGGTGCCGATTCGGGGCGTGGAGATCAAAATTGCGCCCGCACAGGGGCAAAGCTGAGCCCGAAATAGACCCAATCGATGAAACTATTGTAGATTGTAGAGAAAACCCTTTGACACGGGCACCGATTTCGGGGATGCTGAGGTATCGTCGGCGTCGTGGCTGATGATGACAAAATGATCGCACACACTTGTGTCAATGTATGGTTCGCTCGTCAATCGGCTTTGGTCGGTTGATGCTGAGCCTGTTGATTGGCTTTATCCGATATGGGCACACACGCATATCGGATGCTGATTGATTGCGAGATGATGCCCAGACTTGCTTTGGGCGGTTCCCATTCTGCAGTTTGGAGCCGGATTATCTTTGCGTGTTGACTGATTGGTGATGTGACACTGTGTTCTGCTGCTATCTACTCCTCCTGGGTTCGGCGGCAGGACACAAAGGGCGGTGTCTTCTCGTGGGGGATACCGCCTTTTTTCGTGGGCAAAACTAGGCTATGGAAAAGGGATTTAGGAAAGCTGCTCGTTGATCGCTTATTGCTGATTCTTTTCCCTAGTGTTGTGAATGGATTCGGGATTGGGATCACAATTTAATAGACACTTGGTGTTTCGGCGTCGGCATCGGATATCGGGGAGCGATGAGTTCGCAGCGGTCTTTGGTGGAAAGCTGCGCAAGACGCGTGGTGTGGTGACGGTGTTTTTGCTTGCAAATGATCGTGCTGAGCATCGTCTTGGGTTGTCTGTCGGAAAGCGGGTCGGCAATGCGGTGGTGCGCGGGCGGTTGAAGCGGATGATGCGTGAGGCGTTTCGACATCAGCGGGCTCAGCTTCCTGTGCCGAGTTCAGGAGGAACTTACGATATTGTGGTGAGTACCCGTAAACATGATGTGTTGAGCCTTGAGCAATACTCCAAGATGCTTGTTGAAGCGGTTGAGGCTGCGCATCGGGCACATGAGAAGCGGGCGGGGCAATGAAACGGGCTCAAAGGGCGGGTCGATCTCGGCTTGGGCTGATTGCTCGGGTTGGGAACTGGCCGTTTTTGGTGGTGACTTATGTGTATCGGGCGACGCTCTCGCCTTTTATTGGCGGGCAGTGTCGCTTTGAGCCCACTTGTTCGCGGTA
>JAESSR010000216.1 GCA_016764015.1 Phycisphaerales bacterium | reverse complement strand
TAGAGGAGTGGGTGCCGGCATCGAACTCGGACTGGGTATCATCAACAAACTGAGCCGCCATTGATCAGTTGGCGGACATTACCGGGCCAATCGAATGCCGTCAGGCGGAGCATCGCGGCATCGCTGATCTCGGGGACTGGGTGCCCGCTGAGGAGTTCGCCGCCAAACTTGGCGATCGCATGACGCACAATCCGGGGGATATCTTCGCGACGATCACGCAACGGCGGCAGATGAATATGTGCACCATTAATACGGAAAAACAAATCCTGACGAAAACTGCCATCGGCGGTCTTCTTCGTGAAATCTTGATTCGTCGCGCTCACCAATCGGACATCGACATGTTTGGTGTCATTGGAACTAAGACGAACCACCTCGCCGCTCTCGAGCACACGCAAAAGCTTGGCTTGCATCGCCAGAGGCATGTCGCCGATTTCGTCAAGGAACACCGTCCCGTTGTCGGCGTATTCAAACATCCCCTCGCGATCTTTCTCCGCGCCGGTATACGCGCCGCGGACATGACCAAAGAGCTGATCCTCAAGCAAACTCTCGGCTTGCCCGGCACAGTTCATCGTCACGAATCGTTTGTTGGATCTCGGCGAGTTATTATGCACAGCTTGGGCAATGAGCTCTTTGCCTGTGCCGCTCTCGCCGGTGATTAAAACAGGCAACTTCGATGCAGCGACGGTTTTCACCGTTTTGAGAATCTTGCGCATCACTTCCGAGCCGGCGATAATCCCTTCGAACCCATCATGCTGGATGAGTTCCTTCATATCACTCGATTCGCCACGGAGCACCGCTTGCTCGGCGGCTCGATTGACAACAGATCGGAACACAATCAAATCCAAAGGCTTTTCAACAAAGTCAAAGGCACCGTGCTTGAAGGCATCGCGAGCAGTCGGGACATCGCCGTGGGCGGTCACCATGATTGTTTCCGCATCTGGTTGTAACTGCCCGGCGAGATCGAGGACACGCATCCCGGCGTCGCCGCCGTCGTGGTTCACGCCTTCTTTGTTGGCGCTCTCAGGCATCCGCAGGTCGGTGACAATCACATCGAATGAGCCATGACGGAGTTCCTCGGCGGCTGCAACGATCCCATTGACAATTGTACAGATATGACCCGGACGACGCAAAGCTTCGGCCATCACATCAGCATGCTCTGGCTCGTCTTCTACGATCAGGACTTGGGCAACTACTTTTTCTGGCTCGGTGGTCATACAGAGAAGTCTAGGGCCTTATCTGGTAGAACGGGCTTCCAGCCCGTTTCTTAAACGCCCTCATATCTTGAAGAAACGGGCTGGAAGCCCGTTCTACCAAAATCAAACGCCCAACCCACGCTGGGCTTCATATCGACGCAACCCGCACACACCGATGGCGAGGGCATCAGCAACATCCGCCGGCGTTGGCAATGATTCGAGTTGGAACAACGATTGAATCGCCTCTTGCATCTGAATCTTGGTTGCCCGCCCAGAGCCCGTCGCTGCTTTCTTCACCTCGGCGGGTTTGAACTCCATGATTTCGAGCCCCATCTGCTTGGCAGCGAGCAAAACCACCCCTCGCCCATGGGCCATGATGACCGCGGTCTCAGGATGAGCATAATGCACAAACAACCCCTCCACCGCAATCACGCTCGGCTCGACCCGTTCGATAAGTTCTCGCAGATCATGATCCAGTTCCACCAACCGATCCGCAACCGGCGGCGTCGGCGACCTACTCGCCAACCGAAACACACCCGCTTCGACGATTTGGGGTCGAATCACATCGCCTTCGATGCACCCATAGCCGGTGATTCGTAAGCCGGGATCAATACCAAGGATTCGCATGGGTTGAGTATAGTTTAGTTTGACTCTGCTTGCGAAGCTGAGCGTCTGGCTTCAAGAAAATCTATGGGTGTGATCCAAACGACGGGTTCCTGATTGATTTTAATCCCTGCAAATGACGCACTCACATCCCCATCGGCTGACACCAAGCCGAGAAGCACCATCGATCCATCAGAATAGGCGCCCACCACCGGACTCCCTGACAAGTAAAACTTGTCTTGTTGTCGTTGCGAGAGAGATGCATACACCGCCCCTTCAATGCCATTAAACCCGAGCCTTCTCAGAGGGATTGCTACAGGTTGTCCCGACTCTATTTCGTTTGTGAGCAATGTAATCGCTGAGAGGCGATCGTAGTTCTCAATCCCAAACTCTGCATACTCCGCAAACTCAACAACTGGCTCATCAACTGACAGCAAAAGAATATCCGTATGAACTGTCTCATCGTAAACATTTGATCTTATTTTTGTACTCAAGTCACGCACACCATGCCAGCCATCAGACAAAATGGTGTACTCAACTCTTTGTCCGTTTACTTTAAGTGGATGACCCGGCTCAGGATCATACCGGAACAGATGCGCAGCCGTCAGAATGGTGTGCTCGTCGATCGCAACACCTGTGAGTATCCCAACTGGAGCATTCGCTGAATCAAGATTCATATAGTCCATGTTCTCAAGAAGAACGACACCCCGCGTCGCCCCTGGAAGCGGCGTGTGCAAGCATCCTGTTCCAGTCCCCAAAAACAACACCACAAACAATAAACGCTTCGCAAACTGAATCATGCGAGAAGTATACTACATTTTTGTCGCAAATGTCATGTAAGTTTCATCTGCTGATAATGCGTCATGGTGTGCACGACTGTCTTGACCATCACATCGGCTTCGATATTGACCAAATCCCCCACTGCCCGATCACCAAGATTCGTGCGCTCAAGAGTCTCGAGAATGAGGGCGACTTCGACCCAATGGTCGGCAACATCAAGATCGGCGATGGTGAGGGAGATGCCGTCGATGCAGATGGAGCCTTTGGGGATCATGAAACGCATGAGATCGGCATCAAGACTTAATCGAACACGATAGCCATCGCTCGAATCGACCAATGCGACGGCTGCCGTGCCATCGACACGCCCTTGGACCTGATGCCCATCGAGCCCATCGCCCATTCGCAGCGGGCGTTCGAGATTCACTCGCCGGCCTGCTTCCCAGCTCCCAAGTGTTGTTTTGGCAAGGGTTTCGGGGATGGCATCGAAAGTCATTTTGCCGTTGTGTTTGGCGAGTGGTTCGACCAATGTGAGGCAGCACCCGTTGTTGGCGACGGAATCGCCGGGTTTGGGTTCATAGTCCCACCCTTGAGGCTCGATCACCAAGCGCAGCCCTGAGGGGGTCTTACAAACGCTGTGCACAATGCCGACTTGTTGGATAATCCCGGTATACATCTCCGAACCGTATACGATTTGGTGCGAACAGTCGCGTATAGCTCTGTAATCGAGCCAATAATTGCCCCCCATAAATGCT
>JAESSR010000016.1 GCA_016764015.1 Phycisphaerales bacterium | reverse complement strand
TTTTATTCTTTGGCATCGCACTCGCTCCGGGCGGTTGATGGTGAAATCGATCGATCTGGCCTGCGCATCCATTGCACAGACTGGTGTTAACAGGAGGGTAGGGTAGGCACCTGAGTATGGATCGACCAGTATTTTGCCCGGCTTGACCAATATTGAGAGCTTATAAACCGCATTTATGGGCCAACGAAGGCATCTGTTGGACCCGCTGGCATTTCTGAGCCTGTGATGATGCCCAATCGTGAACGAGCCTGGTGGATGACCTGCTCGATCGGACGGGGGAGCCAAATGTTGTCTTGGGCGTTAATCACCGGCGAAGTAGTCCATTGAGTCCCGCCATCGAGCATCAGCATGTGCTGACCAGAACCATTATGATTTGGCGAGTTCTCTTCCGGGATGATGGGTTGACGCTTGGAAACACGAAGAATCACCGGGGATCGATCGGCCAAGAGCACCACACGGACCGGCTGAGCAGCAGCCGTCGCACGCATCCCTCCGGGTGGCATGATGCGATATGAATAGGAAACTTCCTCTAGCGATCTCCAATCCATCGCCCCGGGTGTCATTTTGCCAGTAGCAGCATTTGGATTTGATGGGCATGCCAGATCATCGAGATCGGCATTGTGTGTACGGATGAGGGTGAAGAGGTTCGATGAGTTTGAGCGTTCGGGGGTTGACCCGACATCCATCCAGGTTGAACCGAACCCGGCGGTCGCCATCGGGAGCATGTCTCGGTTCGAGCCAGCGTAAAGTCCGAAAGCGTTGGCGGCTTGGTGCATGTTGTCAAAGCACACCGCTTGTTGAGCGTTTGATCGCACGCCGGACATGATTGGGAGCGTGATCGACGCGACGATCAGCAGCATGGCTGCAACCGAAACCAAATCCGCCCATCGCCCAGACAGCACCCACTGATTTGGCGAAGCCATCGCCATCGCGGATTCTTCTTGGTCGATGTGACTTTGGATCGTGGCGAGTGTGCGAGCCACAAGGTCTGAACTGGGCGCTGCCGATGAGTTGGTGATTGCTTCACCAATCTGAGCACACTTGGCTGCCCGTTCTTGGAGTTGCTCATCGACTTGCTCAACATCAAAGCCTTGGTTGACATATTGATCGAGCGCGTGTTGATCGGCGGTAGAAAGCTCGGCTTGAGAATGATTGGGTGATGATTCGAGCCTAGCAGCGAGAATCTGGACGAGATCAATCCGCGATGGTCTTTGAAGCTCCGAAGCAACGGGCGAATCAAGCAGGTTGAGCAGATTGAGCACCGCGTGGTCACGATCTGTTTCTACCTCGAATGATTCGGGGTCATCGCCAAAGATTCGATCGAGCACCGCTCGGTCTTGAACTGAGAGCCCCTGGTATTGATCGTTGTGCGATTGATCTTGATTGGACATACATCATCCTCTGTAAACATACGGGGTACAAATGCGAGATTATCCTGCCTGATCTTTATTCTTTGAAACGGTCTGCCAGCTGCGAGCGAAGGCTGCAACCGCAGAGTGCATACGCGACTTCACGGTTCCCAACGGGATTCCAAGGTCTTCTGCAATTTGTGCATAGCTCAATCGTTGAAAATAAGCCAAGAGAAGCACCTCCCGAAGGGCTGGTCCGAGTTGATCGAGTGCTTGCTGCACCTGATCATCCCTTTCTGATAGATCCATCGCCTCGTCTGGAGAGGGGACATCCACCTCCAAAAGATCAATAAACGAAGCACCGGGTTCTGATTTTCGGATCGGAGCAGAAAGCTCGACCGTCTTCCGTCTGTTCTTCTTACGAAGCATGTCCCGTGCTTTGTTCGCAGCAATTGTAAAAAGCCATGGTCTAAATCGTCTTGAGGTGTCAAAGGTGGACGCTGAGATGTGAATTTGAAGGAATGTCTCCTGAAAAACATCCTCCGCAGCTGCTCGATCCCCCACCATGCGTGTCAAGAACCGGAGCAGGTCATCGTGATGTCGTTCGATGAGTTCCCGATAAGCATCTGGGTCATCGGCCCTGAAGGCCTCAAAGACCTGTTCATCTGTTTTTGAATGCCAGTCGCTCACGAATGCCTCTCGATTCTTGGCTGATTTGGAGATCGTCTGCCTGCCATAGCCTGCTGGGTGTCGATTTGTTCGCTCGGGCAAACAGGAATGATGCTGGTTTATCGGCTTGATGTATACTACACGCCGATAAGCAGAGCAGATTGTATGCGTCACCCGAACAATCGGCTATCAACAAGCAACGGAAGCGATTGTACTGTAAAGTATCTTCGATATTGCCCCGTAATTGGCAATACAGGCACTGAACATTCGTTGAGCAAACAGGATGGTACCCGTATTGAGTGTGTATTCGAGTTTACCCAACACCGAGCCTGAGGAGCTGAGCAACATCGTTGCGCTGGCTGCCGACGGCGATGAATCTGCGTGGGAACAACTCGTCGGACTCTATAGCAGGCGGGTGTTTGCGATGGCTCGGAGCCGATTGCATGATGAAGAACTCGCTGAGGAGATTACCCAATCTGTGTTTGTGACCATCGCGACCAAACTCAACTCTTCTGGCTACACCGAGCAGAATCGGTTTGAGCCTTGGTTGTTTCGGATCACGATGAACCGAGTGCGGGATTACTGTCGAAAACGCGCTCGCCACGCTAAGCCAACCGACCCAGAACATTTCGCGGGTGTACGAGGCAAACCAGATGCTGATGTCCATGAGGCCGACAATGCACGCAAACAGCTTGAGTCGCTCCGAAGTGCGATGGAACAGCTTTCGGACTCAGACCGAGAAATTATTGAGCTCCGTCATCATGGGCAACTGAGCTTCAAGCAAATTGCGGAGATGAGCGGCGACCCGATCGGCACGCTGCTCGCCCGCCATCATCGAGCACTCAAGAAACTCCGATCAATCATCGAATCTGAACAGAGCCCCGAGGACGCATCATGACCAACAACCATTCAAACGAACGAACTGATCTTCATCTTCATGATGATCCTGAGCACGCGCAGATGGAATCGTTGCTGAATCTGCTTGCAAAGCAAGATGCTGACGCGATGCCGACGGGGCTTGAAT
>JAESSR010000215.1 GCA_016764015.1 Phycisphaerales bacterium | reverse complement strand
GGTCGGCGGAAGCGGAGACGGCGTTGAAGAGTGCGCTGGGATGTAAATGAAGTACACAGGCGGGACGCCTGTGCCACGCAGAGAAGAAAGTGAACACGAAGAAATGGATAATGCGATCAAGTTAAGTGAGTACCAAGCACGGCGTAAGAAGGTGCTTTCAGGGCTCAAGGGAGCGGTCGCGGTGTTGTTTGCTGGCGAGGGCGCACCGCCTTTGCTTGGTGAGTGGATGCCGGACATGAACTTTAAATACCTCACGGGCATTGATGATGAGCCCGGGGCGATGGTGTTCTTTGATCCGTCGAATGCTGATGCGAAGAAACGGATTGTGCTGTTGCTCAAGCCTGTGAATCCTGAGATTGATGTTTGGGATGGATATCGGGATCAGGTCTCAGAGAAGCTCCGCAGGGAAACCGGCTTTGACGCGGTGATGCGGAACTATGCGTTGCCAAGGCTCATGACCGAAGCGGCGAAGCGCACGAAGCGGCTGGCGTGTTTGCATCCGTTCGCTGCGTACTCACAGCCTGTATCGAAAGATATCGAACTATTCCAGAAGGTTGCTGCACGAATTCCAGGATGCAGCATCGAGGATCAAACAAGCCTTGTGATGAACATGCGGCTGGTCAAGAGCGCTGGCGAGATTAAGCAGATCAAGAACGCGATCAAGGCAACTGCTTTCGGCATTGAATGCGTTATGCGTAAGATCGCGGCGGGTGTCAATGAGCGCGACTTACATAATGCACTTATGGGTGGATTTGCCGAGATGGGTTCGATCCGTAATGCGTTCAACCCGATTGTTGGCTCAGGACACAACGGCACCGTGCTGCACTACAAAGCGAATAACTGCCCGGTAAACGATGGTGATTTGCTTGTGCTTGATTGCGGAGCTGAAATCGGTGGGTACGCATCGGACATCACACGGACTATGCCGATTTCGGGCAAGTTTACGAAGAAGCAGGCGAAGCTGTACAACATCGTGCTCAAATCACAGCGGGCGGCGATCAAAGCGATCAAGCCCGGGGCCACGATGGCTCAGGTTGATGCGGCATCTCGTAAGGTGATCAGTGATGCTGGGTATGGCGATTTATATCCGCACAGCGTCGGGCATCACCTTGGTCTAGAGACACACGACCCATCGCCTGCGGTGAGACTCAAAGAGGGGATGGTTGTGACGATCGAACCCGGGATTTATCTGCCAGATGAGGGGATTGGGATTCGCATCGAGGATGATCTTGTCGTCACCAAAGCCGGATCACGGAATTTGTCTTCGATGATTCCCAAGACGATCGACGAGATTGAAGCCGCGATTGCTTTAGCGCGCAAATCGAGTAAGAAATAAGAACACAGGCGGGACGCCTGTGCCACGGAAGAGGGGATCAGCCTGCGAGTTCGCGGGCTGTTTTTATGAGTTCTGCGAGCTGATCCGGATCGGAATAGCGGTAGAGTTTGATGACATGTCGGTCTGGGCCGAGCAGGATCAGGGTTGATGGATGGTCGATGTTTCGGAACCCGTCGTCTTCATTGAGTTTGCCCAGATCGAACTTCAAGCCCATTAAGAGTATTGAGATCATTTCTTTGTCGCCGGTGGTGAATCGCCAGCGATCAGGATCTGCTTTGAATGCGTCGCTGTAGCGTTTGATGACTTCTACGGTGTCAACATCCGGGTCGATCGAGATGCTCAGGAGTTTGAGATTCGTTCCTGCCGTTTCGTTCTGGACCTCGCGCATGGCAGCCGACATGCCCGGACAGATGAGCGGGCACGAGGTGTAGAAGAAATCGACGACGGTATATTGGCCGTCAAGTATTGATTCGCTGACGATTTCGTTGTTGGAGTCGGTGAGCCGAAACGCGGGGATGAAGAGGCTTGCGTATGGGTTGTCTGTGTCGAGTAGTGTTGGTGTGCTTGAATATTCTGTAGGCTTTGGTTTGGCATAGAAGTAGAAAATCATGAGCCCGATGAAGGTGAAAATCAGCAAGAGCAGTGATTGTATCAGGACGCGTGGACGCATGGGTTAAGCCTTTCCCTTTGATGGGCGAGAGATCACAAGGCTTGCCAAGCCAATGCCGAAGACTGCAAACGCGATGGAGATAATCCATGCGAGCGAGGTGCTGAATCCGGTGTCCATCCCGAGCGATGAGCGCATCGCGGTATGTGTCCAGGTTAATGGGTTGATCAGCGCGATGACCTTGAGCCAGCCGGCGGAGTTTTCAACCGGGAATACAGCACCCGATGTCAGCCACATGGGCATGAGTATCGCGTTCATGACGCCGTGGAATCCTTGGGTGGAATCAACCATCCATGCCAATGCGAGCCCGAGCCCGATGAGTGCGATCGATATGCAGGCGAGGGCAGCGATTGCGCCCAAGATGGCAATGGGGGTGAGCGTCACACCGAGAAATGGGAGGGTGAGCAGGACAATGAGTGCTTGAAGCAGTGCAAGGACTGAGCCGGCGCTGATTTTGCTCATGGCGATCGACCATCGTGGGGCTGGCGATACGAGCGCAGCCCGGAGGACGCCGTCCTGGCGGTCTTGGATCAGAGAGATCGAAGCGAAAATCGAAGCGAACATCACTGTAAGCGAAGCCATCCCGGGGATGGTGTACGCGCCGATGGTGGAATTAGATTGGGCGACTGATCCGATGGAGTTGGAGAACCCGCCGACGATAAAGAGCCAGATGAGCAGCGGGGTGGCGATCGAAGCGATGATGCGCGAAGGCTGACGGGTCTGACGGATGAGCTCTCGTTTGGCGAGGGCGAGTGTTGCTCGGGTACCGATCATGAGCGTACTCCTGTTGATTCTGTAAGAACAGGAGCCTGGGCGTAATAGGTGTAGACATCATCGAGTGTTGGTGGGGCGATGGTGATCGAAGCCGAGTCGACAGGGCATGAGGCAGCGAGCGATGAATCTGCGTGATGTCCCAAGATTAAGCGGTTGCAAGTAATGTGCTCAATCGAGTTGGAATCGAGCCATTGAGAGATGGTCGCTATTTCAGACTCGTGTTGGCATGTGATACGGATGATGCGATCGCCGAGTGTTGACTTGAGTTGTGCAGGCGAATCATCCTTGACTGTTTGTCCATCTCGCATCATGACCACGCGATCGCTGTGCTCGGCTTCGTCGGTGATGTGGGTGGCCATCAGCACGGTCATTTGTAGGCGATCGCGGGTTCGATCGAGTGTTTCCCAGAAGATCCTTCTTGCGTCGATATCGAGCCCTGTGGTAGGTTCATCAAGCAGCAGCACCGATGGATGCGCGATGAGTGCTCTTGCAAGGTCGGCTCGTCTTGCAAGCCCACCGGAGAGATGACGGACCTGATCGTTGAGCCGATCTTCGAGTCCGAGTTCTTGAACGATCGAAACGATTCGAGCTTGTATCTCTACTTTAGGCAGGTCATGCAGTGCGCCGGCGACCATCAGGTTTTCACGGACCGTGAGCAGTAGATCGAGCGCCGGGGTCTGGAAGACAATACTCAAAGCCTTGCGCGATGTGGGTGCGATGAGTTGTCCTGAGCCTGGGGTGATTGTTTGGGCGATGACATTGAGCAGCGTTGATTTTCCCGAGCCGTTGGGCCCGAGGAGTGCGATCATTTCGTTGTTGGCAGTGAGTGAGAAGCTATCGAGTGCGACACGATCACCGGTTTTCTTGGTGTTGTACACGACACGAATGTTTTCGAGTTCGACCGCGTTCATGAAATGAGTGTCCTGATCGATGCTTCTGCAACAAATACGGTAAGGTAGACCGGCAGATGGATGATGGACCCGAAGAATACCTTGCGAGCCGCTTTTTCTGTGCGTGTGATGGCGAACTTGATGCTTAGGTAGATCAAGAGACCGCCGAGGATGATCGATGCCCCAGCGGTGAACCAGCCTGCGAGTTCGGGGATGATCCAGAGCGGCGCGAGTCCGCATGGGATGAGCAGTGCCGAAGTAGTAATCATGGTTAACGCGGTGTGATGGCCGTGTGGATCGACTATAGGGAGCATGCGGAATCCGCCCGCTTTGTAGTCGTCTTTACACATCCAAGCAATCGCAAAGAAGTGAGGCAACTGCCAGACGAACATCAAAGTGAAGAGCATCAGCCCGATGGGCTCAAGGAGCAACTCGAATCCCACAGCAGGAGCAACTGGTGTAATGCCGATTGCTGTTGTGCCGATCATGGTCGGCAAAGCGCCCGGGACGGCTCCGATGAGTGT
>JAESSR010000214.1 GCA_016764015.1 Phycisphaerales bacterium | reverse complement strand
CTGGATCGAGCGAGTCTGCGATGCGGACCTCGGCGGTGACGGCTTGTCCGGATTCGTTGACGCCGAAGCGGAAGAGTCCGGTGTGTGAGTGGGCGTCGATGAGCCCGGGGGTGATGTGCATGCCTCGTGCAGAAATGAGGCTATCTGGGCCAAGCTTTGCACTCATCACGCCACTCTTGCGAACTCGAATTATTTTTCCATCTCGAATCTCGATCACACCATTCTCAATCACGCCTTGCTCACCCTGAGTCCAAATCGTTGCGCCTGTGATGAGGTAGGTGCCTTGGCTTGGAATTTTGTCGTAGGCGAATGGGCCGAAGGGTGTGGTTGGGAGATCGGGGAGGAGGTTGGTATGCTCAACAACTGGTGAGATTTTTATTGCCGAGACAGCTTGCATGGATCTGCCGTCAGGGCTTGGGAAGTTGCCGGATCCCATGAGTTTATTATCGTCTGAATCGAACAAGACAAGGTTCGCTTTTCCTTGTAGCCCGAATTGCGTGTAGTCAAACTCAATAACGAGTTCGCTATAGTTGACTCGGGCACTGGATGCTTCCTGTGAAATATTCTCGCCGTTGTCGGTTGTTTTTGAGAGGGTCACATTGTCAGTCGAAACATCCAGAGTGAATACATATTCCTCACCAAGTGAAACACTCCAGTTGCCGGAGAAATTTTCGATGGATTTAGCTGTGTTCTTTGTGGCCGTCCATTGGAATGATTGTTGTGCGGGGTTGAGCCCGGAGCCGCGGATGATGCCGTCGGGGGAGAGGGTGCCGGTGATGACGGTGGTGTCGTTGTTGGGGTCGTTGGTGATGAACGATATTTGATTGTGATCGATGTTCACCTTGCGGGCTTTGTCTTCGGTTGCATCATCACCTGAACCTGTGGTGATTTCGATGGTGTTGCCGTCGATGGCCATGTTGAGTTGGAAGGGGATGCCAACGAGTTCGATGATCCAGTCACCATCGAATCGGGTGTTGGATTCGTCGTTGATGTGGTGGCGTCTGCCGTCGACCCAGGTGTCGATGATTTGTGCGTCTGATGATGGATCGAAGAGATCGCCCGATGCGATGACAAGGTTGGCGATGTTGTTGGCTTTGATCGAGCCTTGGTTTTCGAGCCCGAGGAGATTGGCGGGGTTGGTGGTGATCATCGCCAACGCGGTGTTTGGTTCGAGCCCTTTTTCGATCGCGGTGTGGAGGTTGTCCCAGAAGTTGTCGTGATCGTTGCCTTTGGAGGTAGTGAGCGAGACATTGATGCGCGAGTTGGCGAGCCAGCGGGCGTTGGCGGGTGCGCGTTCGTGGTGTTGAAGGGCCGCGAGTGATACGGAATCTGCGTCGCCGACGGTGAAGACATCGGGTGTCTTTGGGAATCGGAGCGGGACGATCATCGGGTAGCCCATCTCGGCGAATGCATTTAGGCGGCGGTGGGCGGAGCCGTTGTCGATGATGACGAGGTTGGCGTGGTCGAACTCGGTGGCGATTTTGTCCGCCAAGAGTGCTTCGAGCTCGTGGTTGGTTTCGTAGAAGAGTGTTGTATTTTGGGGGTCGATTTCATCGAGGCATGAGGTATCGGTGTGGTCTGTCAGCGAGCGGTGTTTGGCGTCGATGAAGGTTTGGCGCATGAGGGCGACGACGCCCATGTGGGAGGTTGGGTAAGCGCGGTCTGGCCAGGTGCCGCGATCGAAGCCCATCATCATCGCGGTGTGGGCTTGATAGGTTGGTGGATCGCCCATGGAATCATCGGAGAAATCCTCGGCGGTGGAGACGACGGCGGACCAGCCTCGGAAGATGCCTGACTCGGGTGCGATCATCGCGGTGGTGAAACCCATGGCGCGGAGTGATTCGGCGGAATCAGCGGGCAGCCCGATATCGAGGGCGTCGCGTTGGGGAGTGATCTTGGAAGACCAGTGCGATCCAACGGCGTTGGCTGGGGGCATCGGGGCATCGACTTCGATGTATGGATCAATGAACCCGGCGTATATATGAGCGCCGTCGATGTTCCAGACGGTGGCGCTGCCAGGTTCGAGATCCGGGCCGACCGCGACGATGATGCCGTTGTTTATGAGGATGTCGGCGTGTTCAATCGTTTGGCCGGGCGCGGTATGGATTGTTGCGTCGGTAATGAGATGGAGCGAGGGTGCCGCGGCACGCATGCCGTTGGGGCGCGGGGCGAGCGGGTCTGGTGATGAAGCGATGGTGAGGGTGGTAAGTGCGCTGGCCAAGAGGATGGGGGCATAATTCATTGATTGAGACTCCTTATGAGCATGATGGTACCGAAAACGGAGCGGTTGGTGGCACGATTTAAAGTGAAGTGAGGTGAATATCTGCCTACGCTCACTGTTCATACGGGCGTTTTATTCCGGATCGAAAAGGCTGATTTGGGGTATTTGCTTGATGGCTTTGTGAAAGGGATGTAATGGGGATCGATCTGATAGCAGGAAACGCGGTAATTGGGCAGTCTGGCGGGCCGACGGCGGTGATTAATGAATCACTCGTTGGGGTGATCGAAGGGTTGCGCCAGGCCGGGGCTGGATCAGCGGGGAATCCGATCAAGAAGATTCTGGGCATGCGTCATGGCGTGACCGGGTTGACCAATGGCGATCTGTATGATCTGACGGATTACCCGCATGATCGTTTGCAGATTCTGGCCCAGACACCGAGCGCTGGGCTCGGTTCGACACGCGATAAACCAGATACGGCGTATTGCGAGCGGGTTCTCGAAGCGTGCAAAGAGCATGATATTCGATACTTCTTTTACATCGGTGGGAATGACAGCAGTGATACTTGTCGCATCGTCAACGAGATGGCCAACGAGACAGGGTATGAACTGCGGTGTTTCCATATTCCCAAGACTGTGGATAATGACCTGATGGTCAATGACCATACTCCCGGGTTCCCGAGTGCGGCTCGGTTTGTCGCCAAGGCGTGTATGGCGGATTTCTTGGACAATATCTCGCTGCCGGGGATCAAGATCAATGTGATCATGGGTCGTCATGCTGGGTTCTTGACGGCGGCTTCGGCTTTGGCTCGGCGTGATGATCGGAGCGATAAGGATGGCGGCTCGACGGACGGCCCGCAGTTGATTTACTTGCCTGAGGTCGCGTTTGATACCGAGCGGTTCGTGCAGGATGTGGCGACGATCTTTGATCGGCACGGGCGGT
>JAESSR010000213.1 GCA_016764015.1 Phycisphaerales bacterium | reverse complement strand
TTGCATCGAGCGCAACAGCTTGAGCTGAGCGATCGGCGGAATCACAGGCTCTTCTTGGCCGCTGCCTGAGCCGCTGCCTGAGCCACTCGACGAACCATCATCAAAGTCCTCGGGCTCTTGATCCGGAGGCGTGTCTGAGAGCACCTCGACAAGCGTCGATAGGATGATCAGCGATGCGTTCTGTGATCGACTCACCCGTTGTTCGATCGAACGCTGTGTAAGCCCGCTCGCACTTTTTTCCATCAGCCGATCAAGCTGGGCGTGGGCAAGGGCAAACATCGGCGCGTCGCTGAGTTCTTGGGTCTGGTCGAGCAGTTCTGCGAGCTCATCGCGGATGGCTGACTGCATCTTTGCGAGCGTCCGGGCGTCGGCCCGTTCTCTTCTTTTGAGCACGCGTCCGACGAGCACGAGCGATTCGTCACGGACGGTTATCTGTGCTTCGAGTGAAGCCTGGTACGCATCTCGGAGTTCAGTTCGCAACTGGCGTGCCTGGCGTTGGGCTGCCTGGTCGTCGAGGCGCTGTGCTTCTTCAAGGGCGCTGTTTAGGTGCAACAGGCTCGCCCGCTCGAATCCTGAAGCCTGCGCGATCGATGCGGGCTCTTCTCGCAGGGCATTGATCGCGTTGGTCTGGGAGTTGGCGGCTTTGGTGATCAGGTCCGCGATGGAACGGGTCTCAGGGAAGGCGCCCAGCGCATCATCGCGCACCGCGAGGGTGTTGCCGACCAATGCGATCATGCGTTGGTCAGCGTCATTGTCCTCAACAAGCGTGATCTCTGTTTCTTGTGCTTTGATCAGTGCTTGGATGGATTCGATGATCGACGCAAGCTCTCGCCGGAGCGCGTTGTCACGGTTCTTGATTGTGTTTTCGAGCTCTTCGAGCATTTCTTCGAGCTCTTCGAGCACCTGGGTTTGTGTTTGGGCAGCCGAGGATGTTTGGTTCGATGCGATCTGCTCGCCGGCTTTATTGAGTTGTTGCTCAATCTGTGCGCTGCGACCCTGCTGTGCAGCTTTGCGTAGAGCCTCAGCCTGTGTGGGATCGGTCTCTTCGAGGGCCTTGGCTTGTTCGTCGAGTGTTGAGAGCGCTTCTCGGGCATCGTCCGCGAGCCCGAGCTGACGATCCATGATCCGTTCGAGCGCCGATTGCTCGTTGGGTGTGAGTTGATCCAGCGATTTTCCCGCGGTCTTCGCGTTGAAATCGTTAGTGTCGTCACGGATGGCTTCGAGTTCGTCACGAAGCTGCTGGACCGATCGTAATGCGAGCCACGCGTCTTGGCCGCGATCAAGCACGGAGAGCAGTTCACCGATCCGATCGCGCACGGTGCGTTGGTTGTCTTGGGCTCGTTGGGTCTCGCCGCGATCAATCTGATCGCTCGCGTTTTGCCCAGCCTGCACCCCTTCTCCGAGGATTGATGACGCGTCGTTCAAGAGCGACTTGAGTTCCGGATCATCGAGCCTGTTGCGATCGAGTGAATCTCGCAGCTGGTCAATCGTTCGTTTGTTGGCATCGAGCCTTTGGGCTAAGGCTCGTTGATCTCGCCCGCTGGTCACCTGCCCATCGCGGAGCCTGCTTTGGAGTTGTGCCTGCTGGTCATCGAGCTGACGCAGTGAGCTTCTGATAGGGTTGAGCGCGTTGCGGGCTTGTTCGATCAGCTCCGAATCCTCAACAATACTCAGCACCCGCATCGCAGATCGGGTCATGCCGAGATCATCAGTTTGCGCATTTGAGTTAGATGTTTGGCGCAAGTCCCACGCGATCGCTTCGATCCAGAGTTCATCGCCGGGCGTGACTTGTAGCGTGGCTAAATCCAGCGTGTGGGTGATCGTCGCTCGTTGTTGGGCGTTATATTGCTGCTGGGCAAGCGTGCGTCCTTGGTCGATGGGTTCATGGGGGGCACCCGAAGAATCTGCCTGCGTTCTGGCATGGGTTGCTTGGATGGCAGCGGACGATAGCCCGAAGTCATCGCTGAGTTCTGCTTGGAGTTCAATGACTGCATGGCTTGAAACAGCCTCGTCACGCATCGGTTGAGTGATTGACGCGCCCGGGCTTTGGTCTGTCAATACGCCCAGCGAGAGCACGATGGGTGTGCGCACCGGGATACCCATCGCGTCAAGCACGCCCGGCTCGATCGAAGCGGAGGTGTTGGCGATCAGTTCGATTACGATGGTGTTGGGTGATGGCTGTCCGATGCGTTCGATGATATTACCAAGTGCGAGATCACCAACCCAGATCGGGGTCATGTCTGTAGGTAGCACGACAGGCTTAGAGAACTGCCACAGAATCCGTACACGCGATCCGCCGAGCACGGGTGAGACCGCCGAGTCATACAACCCGGTTTCGATCTGTCCGGATTGAACAAGGCGAGTGTCAGCATCTGAACTGGAGAGAGCGGACGCATACGCGGGTAATGAAATGTCGATCGTTGTTTGCACAAGCTCGGGCGGGCGAACAAGCACAATGTGTCCAATCCTAGACGCATCATCGCGCGATTGAATCTTGTATTCAAGCGTAAATGATTCGTCTTTATGCCCGCCGACGACGCTGTGGACATCAAGGAGTTGTTCGTACACAGGGATGCCTGATTCATCGAGCACATGCTGGGCAACGAGCATGGTCTTCGTCCAATCGTTGATCGATCGTTGATCTTCATCGAGCACGCGCCAGAGAACAACCCCGCGTGCGTTGGCATCGGCTGGGGTAGTTGGCGAGCCGATCAACGCGCGGATGGGCACCGCGATATCAACCGGACGAGGCGATTGATTGGTCGTGTCTGCAATCGCAAATCGCATCGGCCAGCTTGTATCGATCCAAGGCAGCAGCACCCGGTTCATCCCGATCAGCACATGGCTTGAAGAGCGAACACTCATCGCGCCGATTCCTAAGGCGATCAACGCGATCAACAGCATTGCTTTGCCAAGTGAGCGAAGATTCAAGAGTGATGGATAGATTCGTCCTTGGAGCCGACGGTTGACAGAACTGAGCGCAGCATGGGTCAGTGCGGCGCTGATGTCATCGGAGGACTCAGGAGTTGAAAGCTCATCGCCGAGATCTATCGCGCTGGCAACCAACCCACGCAATGAAGGGTCGTGATGTTCGAGACGCAATGCCAGATCACTCTTGGTGATCCGCACCCGCAGGGCTGGCAACACATGCACCACAATCGACCGAGCCATCAATGCAGCGATCCCCAAAAGCGTGAGCATTCGGATGCCTGATGGTAACCGGAGCAGGTAATCGAGCAAGGCGATGCCAATGATCGCAACAACAACAACGGACACACTGAGCAGCACGCTCTGGAGCACCAGCACCAGGCGCACACGAGTGCACAGCTTGCTCAAGCGTTTCTTGAGCAAGCGCAGCTCATTGAGCTCGCTTGGTGTGTTCGTGTTGGGTGAATCCTGTTGAGTCATGGGTTTGTTGTGTACTGTTCCTTTACTGCTATGCCAACCGGAGTGCTCGCCTGCCAATCCATTCGCTGCTCAGCAGCAGCACGAGTATGATGAGCACGATGGGACGATCCCAGAGTGAAGATCGCTTGGGAGCAGAAGAAATCGATCGCATCCGGTTGGGGAGCATGCTTGGGATTGTATCAAAGTTGGCAGCACTGACCATCGAGCCGCCGCTCCATGCGGTTATCTCTGCGAGTGCTGCATGATCGGTATCGAGCATGCGTTTTTCGTCAGATCCATCGAGTACCCGGGCACGAGCCGTAAGTGAGCTCAGCTCCAGATCGAGCCCCATCGGTTTGGCTTCAAATCGTCCTGGCTGATCTGGAATCCATGTCCCCACACGGGCATCGCCAGATCCACGCAATACAACCGTCTGAGGCTCATCGGTTTCCAATGCCGAGCGAATCTCAACACGCACCTCGTTGGACATTGAATCGATCAATGATTGATCGAACAGACGCATGGTGATCTGTGTGGGCTGACCCGGAATCGGATCGGTCGGTGAGATGCTCAGCCGAGCCGAGGCGGCGCGACGATCGATGGTGCCTCTACCGAGCGTACGAATTAAGGGCAGCCAGAACCGTTCGGGGAGATCCTCGCCACGCCCATAGCGCCAACGCCAAATCTCATCGGTGCCTACGAAGATCGATCGCCCAGCGCCGTAGCGCATCATCGTGATGATCGGGGAGCCCTGCCCAGTGTTCGTTCCGCTCTGGGCTGTCTGTGCCCGTGCCAATATCGACACGCCGGGCTTCAAACTCGATTCATCAAGCTCGATCGCCCACTGAAGCTTCGACCACCCAGTCGCTGGGTCGCTGAGCCGATCGAACCAACCATCGCGATCTGCGTTGAGCCCAAGAATCCCTAACCGATCTGCTTCATCGGTCGATCGCATCGTCACCGGCGAATCCCACGCGTGGATGATTGTCTGCGACCCGCCCGCGTCGCTATGCATCGGGAGCAATGGCGAGATCGAAGAATCAAGCCAAGCACTTGGCGTTGCGCTCGGGCCCGCGATCCAGAGCACCCCGGCGCCGTGCGTGGTGATGTGCTCAAGCAATGAATCGAGTTGTTGTTGTGAAAAAAGACCCGGGCGCACATCACCAAGGATAATCACATCAAACGGCTCCCAGTCTTCGAGTGTCGCGGGCAAGGATGAAATCAACTCATCACCCTCTTGCACATACCGTCGGCTAGACGCCAACAGCATCGACGAACTCACAATCGAGCGTTCGCGTAAGAGCAGATTTTTGAGGTAGCGGTGCTCCCATCGAGGATAACCATCGACATAGAGCACACGCATCGGGCGATCAACAACAAGCAGCTCAACGGTTGCGATATTGTTCGATTGGTTGATGTCCCACTGTATTGAACCTGTTGTTGATGAAACGACGACATCGTATTGGCGATTGCCTACAGATGTTGGTGTATGCGAGAGTGTCACCCATTGCGTATCTTCTTGTGGGTCAAGCCCGAGGTTTGTCGGCTCGATCACAGATGAATCGAGCACTTCGCCGGTCGCATGGTCGATCAGTTGGAGTTGCAGTCGG
>JAESSR010000212.1 GCA_016764015.1 Phycisphaerales bacterium | reverse complement strand
TGATCCACTTGTAGGTATAGCGCTCAACCTCATTGCTCAGAAGATCTTCATAGGCAAATTCACTCCCGACGAACGGACCCGACTTGTTGCTCGATGAAATTCGTTTAACCCGCTTGATAGCCGGTAAAAACAGCCACTGATCATCGGGCTGGAGGATTTTTGTGTAGGACAGCAATGCCGTTCCCCTGATGTCCCCGGGACGGTCGAATACTGTCATGCTGCGATCGCCAAGGCCTGGGGCATTGACTTCAAACGAAAACGTTCTGAGCTCACGAGTGCTGGTTTGGCCCTGACGGTTTTTCAAAACCATTTTCAATGTCGCTGTACTGTCACCCCACCCCAGATCGCGGCGATCTAGCTCTTTGGCAATTTCCAGACCTTTTTGCTGGGCTGATTGAGCCAAAACTGTTGTGTTTGTCACCACCACCAAAGCGCTGGCAAGAACGAAGAGACCAGATAAATTTTTCATAACATGCATGTTCCGTATTATAAAATTAAACAGATTGCGATTGTGCCTCGGAGCCTGGCGTTGCGGTTTTCTTTCGTTTGCCATCGACCATCAACAGGATTGTCGGCAGCAGCAAAAAGTCCGCCAGCAATGCCATAGTGATTGCCAATGCGGTGAGTTGGCCCATATCTCCGTTGATTTTGAAGGTGGAGAATGACAACACGGCAAACCCGGAAATTAATATGGCGGTAGTCACCCACAATGCCTGGCCCACTGTGGAAAATGCATAGCGGATTGCGTGTTCTGCATCCAGGCCCTTTGAGCGGCGCGCGCGCATGTATTTACTGAGAAAATGCACCGTTGCATCAACGACAATACCGAGACTGGTTGCCGTTGTTACCGCCGATGCAAGCCCGACCTGGCCGACAAAAATTGACCAGATACCATAGGCCAGAGCGGCGGGAACAAGATTGGGAATGAGACTGACAAGCCCGTGTTTAAAGCTTTTAAGGGCCAGCATCAAGGTAATGCTGATCAACAGAAAAGCTACAAAAGTTCCCCCCAGCATGCCCTCAATATTGCGCTTGGAAATATTGGCAAACATCACAAACGCACTTGTGGGTTTGGCGTTGGCAGCACTTGGAAAATTCGTTTCCAGCCATAGTTTGGCATCCTTGCCAAAATCACGCAGCTCAACCGTGGAAATGTCTTTCAAGGTAACGATGAGACGCATGGAAGATTTATCCACATTGATCTGGTTGTTAAGATCAAGGCCATATGGCAGCGACATTTCAAACAACAACAGATATTGTGCTGCTAAATTGCGACTGTCGGGCAGCTTGTAAAAACTTGGATCATCGCCATTCATATTCTTGTTCAGGCGTTTAAAAACATCCGTCAGCGTGGCCACATGGGTGACGGCTTTTTGCGCCCGCAGCCAGGCGGTGAAATCTCCGACTTTAGCAAGATATTCAGGTTCGGAAATACCACCGCTTCCCTTTGCCGGCAAAGACCAGTTGACCTGATACATGCCGGGAAGATTTTTATTGGCAAATTCCGTATCGCTTCTGAACGTCAGGCTTTCATCAAAATAGCGCACGAACTGATCATTCAATTCAATCCTCGGGATCATCGCAATCAGACCCAGGCAAAGGGCTGTCATGGCGAAAAAGACCGGCCTCCTGCGACGAATAACGAAATCGGAGAGGCGATCCATTAACGTACTTTTTTCCTGCTGTTTCTGCTTTACCCGCACCGGCAGCACCGCCATCAAAGCCGGCAACAACATGATTGAGTAGATCCAGGCCGCAGCAACGCCCATGGCCGTTATATTGCCAAAATCCCGGAACGGCGGTGCATCGGAAAAATTAAGGCTCATGAAACCGATAATGGTTGTCAGACTGGTGAGAAAAACCGGGCCAAAATTCACCCGCAAGCTTTCAACGATGGCCTCGTTTTTTCTGTCGCCCTGCTGCATATTCCTGAACATGGTAATGAGGATATGAATGGAATCGGCGATGGCAATGGTGAGAATAATGGTTGGTGCCGTTAATGAAACCGGCGTTAAGCTGATCCCCAGCCAACCGGCAATTCCCATGGCGCTCGCCGCCGAAAAACCAATGACGATCAAGGTCGAAAACGTACCGCTGAAAGACCTTAAAAGTGCAACCATCACCAGCAATAAAATGCCATACATGATCGGCACCAGTGTTTCCACATCGCGCTGACCTGATGTATTAAAGGCATCGTTGAGTGGGGTAACCCCGGTTAACGCCACGCGCGCATCAGGGTTTTTTGCCAGAAAATCATCGGCCAGTTTTCTTGCTGCCGCCATGATTTGAGCATTCTCACTCAGGTCTTCGCCTGGCAGCGTCAAAGTTACATTTACATTTGTGGTTGTTGAATCAGACGTAATAATGCGGTTGATCAACAGCGGTTCTTCCAAAGCCACCTTCTTTACATCCGCTATTTCATCAGGGCTTAACCTTGGGTCTGTAATCAGATCCTTAACCGTCAGATCATCACCATTGGCAAAACTGTATTGAAAATTGGTAAGACTGTCGACGCGGGTAGCAAAAGGTATTTTCCACGCCTCCTGCGTCAGCTTGAATATGCTTTTTAATATCTCAGGTTCAAATACCGTACCCGTCGCCGGTTTGATGATAAAGGAAATATTATCATCCTGGGTATAGATGTTCTGCAACTCATCATAGGCCTGCAATTGTGGGTTTTCTGCAGAAAACCACACACGATAATCTGTCGTCATGGTCAAAAAACGCGCACCACTGGCCGCCGCCACCACCAAAAGCAGCGCCCCGACAATCACAGCCCACCGCCACTGGATAATTTTCCGTGCAAAATCAACAACAAACGATTCGTAACGACCAGCCATGGTTTCTCCTTTAACTCAACGGCAATAACGGATAATAATAGGAAATGATTGCAGAACTAAACTATACGGTGTAGTTAAAATTGAACTACACGGTTTAGTCAAGTTTAATTGTGATCAAAAATCAAATTTCCGATTTTTTCTGGTGACTGATGTGGACCTAAAACACGAAAAACCAACCACTCCGCCGAGCCCCAAGGCGTTGCAGATCATTGAAGCGGCAAGCAAGTTGTTTTTGAGCAATGGCTTTGGTT
>JAESSR010000211.1 GCA_016764015.1 Phycisphaerales bacterium | reverse complement strand
GGGAGGGGGTGTCAGCGGGAACTACTCCAATGTCGAAACGGGCGACGAGTACTGGATATCCGGCTGCAAGAAGAACGGGCAAGATCGGCATTGGGCGGGATCGGGGAGCATTGAGATCGACGAGGATGTGCGGGAAGAATACTGGACCGAAATCCGCAGCCAGCCGGAGCACAAAGACAAGCGTCTTGTCTGAGGTTTGGTGCCCTGCTTACGCCGGGTGCCCTGCTTACGCGTAGCTTAAGCAGGATTCTTCCGGCTCAAGATCATGCTTAAACCCTGACTTCGTCAGGGCGTAAGCATGGCACCCAGATTTACTGAGAATCGGTGGCGTTGGTCCTATCCTTCTTGAATGAGCGAATCCCAAACTCCAGCCTCACTTGCAGACCCGATCATCGGGATTGATCTTGGTACGACCAACTCGTTGGTGGCCTTCGTTGATGCGCATGGAGGGCAAGGTGCGCGGGTGTTGGGGGATGAGGGCGAGGGGTTGATGCCTTCGGTGGTGCGGGTGGAGGCGGATGGTTCGGTCGTGGTCGGGCAATCGGCGGCCGATGGGATCGTCGAGTTTCCGGAGCGGACGATCAACTCAATCAAGCGGCTGATGGGTAGATCGCTGAGCGATGTTTCGGCGGATCTGAAATATCTGGGATATGAAGTGATCAGTGGCGAGCACGACACGGCCAAGGTGCGGGTGATGACGGATGCGGGGGAACGAGGGTATGTTGAAACAATACTCTCGGCTGAGGAAGTGTCAGCGATGATTTTGGGTGCGCTCAAAGGGCGAGCCGAGAAGGCGTTGGGTGTTGCGGTGTCGAAGGCGGTGGTGACTGTGCCGGCGTACTTTGATGATGCACAACGGCAAGCGACACGCAACGCTGGGCGATTGGCGGGGCTCGAAGTGGTGCGGATTGTCAACGAGCCAACAGCGGCGGCGTTGGCGTATGGGATCCGGGCACGCGATGAGAAAAGTGCGCAGACGATCGCCGTCTATGACCTGGGCGGCGGGACATTCGATATATCGATCTTGAAACTGATCCCGGGCGACGAGCACAACGCGACGGAGTTTTTTCAGGTGTTGGCGACGGCTGGCGATACGCATCTGGGTGGCGATGATGTTGATCACATGATTGTCGAGTTGTTTGTTGGTGAGATCGCAGAGCAGTTGGGATTGCAGGCTGGGAACTCGTTTGATTCTTTCGATGCTTCGACCAAGCGGGCGTTGATCGAGTTTGCACGGGGCGTCAAGCACAAACTGTCCACGGATAATGCGGCGGCGGTGTCGATTGATCTGGGGAATGGGAAGGAATACGAGCGGAGTATCAGCCGAGTTGAGTTTGAAGCGATGATTGAAGGGTGGGCCGATCGGTCGATGAACGCGTGCGATCGGGCGATGCGCGATGCGAAGAAATCCGCTGGCGGCGAGATCGTGATCGATTCAGTTATCATGGTCGGCGGCTCGACGAGAATCCCGTTTGTACGCACAAAGGTAGGCGCGTTCTTTGGGGTTGAGCCTTACACGGCGATTGATCCGGACAGGGTCGTTGCGATGGGCGCAGCATTGCAGGCGGGGATTATTGCGAGCGGGCTCGCGGGCGAAAAATCTGATGCGTTGTTGCTCGATGTGATCCCGCTGTCGTTGGGCATCGAAACATCGGGCGGCGCGGTGGCGAAGTTGATCATGCGGAATACGACGGTGCCTGCGCGTGCGGTCGAACGGTTTAGCACGAGTGTTGATGGGCAGGTGAATGTCAAGATTCAGGTGGTGCAAGGCGAGCGGGAAATGGTCGCGGATTGTCGATCGCTGGGGGTGTTTGATCTGCGGGGGATCCCCCCGATGCCTGCGGGCGTGCCTAAGTTGGTTGTTGAGTTCTTGGTTGATGCCAACGGGGTGTTGACTGTGTCGGCGATCGAAGAACGGAGTGGGAAGCGGGCGGCGATTCAGATCGTGGCGAATCATGGATTGACCAATGCGGAAGTGGATCGGATAGAGGCCGAGAGTTTTAAGCATGCTCGCGATGACATGACCCAGCATCAGGTGGTGGATTTGATTACGAACTCGTCGCTCGATTACAAATGGATCAGCGAGCGGCTGACGAAGTTGTCGGCATTGCTTGAAGATGACTATCGCGATGAGTTGCAAGCCAAACTCGATGTGCTCAAGGGGTTCATCACCAAAGCGAAGTTTGATTGGCGATCGGTGGAGCCCAATGCGTTTCATGATGCCAAGGAAGATTTGGATCATTCGAGTGTGCGATTGCAGGAGATTGGGATCGCTGAATCTTTGCGAAATGAGTGAGCGAGTGAGCACACAATGAATGAGAACGAAGACATCCTTCCGATTATCCCACCAAAGACACACGCCCATGATTTTGGGTTGATCGCTGGACCGATGTTGGCAATCGGTGTGTATTTGTTGTTGGGCAACTCGGTTGGGCTCAGTGAAGAGGGCAGGAGGCTCGCGGCGATCACGGTGCTGATGGCTTCGTGGTGGGTGACTGAGGCGATTCCGCTGCCGGCGACGGCGCTTCTTCCGATCGTGTGTTTCCCGGTGCTCAATATTTTGCCGATTGATGAGACGACCTCGCGGTATGGGCACAAACTGATTTTTTTGTTTATGGGCGGATTGATGCTGGGCAAAGGGCTCGAACGGTGGGGGGCGCACAAGCGGTTGGCGTTGTTGATTATTCTGATGGTGGGGACGCAGCCTCGGCGGATCGTGGGCGGGATCATGCTCTCGGCGGCGATATTGAGCGCGTTTGTATCCAACACCGCGACGGCGATGATGATGCTTCCGATTGTTTTGTCGATCAGTGTGCTCGCGGCGGGGGAGGATTATGAATCCAAGGGTGCCAAGCGATTTAGTGTGTGCTTGTTGTTGGCGTTGGCGTATGGGGCTTCGATTGGTGGGATCGCGACGCTGACGGGTACGCCTCCCAATGGATTCTTGGCGGGGTTTTTGACGCAGGAGATGGGCATCGAGATGTCGTATGCGCGTTGGTTGCGGCTGGGTGTGCCTTTGACGGTGGTGATGCTGCCGATCAGTTGGGCGTATCTGGTGTTTGTCGCGATGCCGGTGCGGATCGGCGAGATTCCGGGCGGGAAAAAATATATCCGCGAACGGTACGATGCGCTCGGGGTGATGAGCAGCGGTGAGAAAATATCGGTTTCGATCTTCGCACTGACGGCTTTCATGTGGATCACGCACGGTTGGCTCGAACAACTCTTTGGGTTGCCCAAGATTGATGATGCGACGATCGCGATCGGCGGGGCGTTGTTGATGTTTGCGATGCCTGCGGATCGGACGCTCAAGACGCGGGTGCTTTTGTGGAAGCAGGCGCGGGAGATCCCGTGGGGGATTTTGGTGTTGTTTGGTGGTGGATTAGCATTAGCCAAGGCGGTGACGGGGACCGGGCTTGATTCGTGGATCGGTCAGCAGATCGCGGCGATGGGCAATCCAGGGGAGTTGCCTTTGCTTGGCGGGGTGACGACCTTGATTGTGTTTTTGACAGAGATCACATCGAACACCGCGACGACGAGCACGATGCTACCGGTGTTGGCGGCGGTGGGCGAGGGGATGGGGTTTGATCCGACCTTGATCATTATCGCTGCCGCGGTGTCGGCGTCGTGTGCGTTTATGCTCCCGGTCGCGACGCCTCCCAATGCGATTGTGTTCGCATCGGGGCGGATCAGCATCAAGCAGATGGCGATTGCAGGATTTGGGTTGAACCTGATCTGTATTGTGATTATCACGGTGATGGTGTGGGGATTGGCGCCCAGACTGCTCGGGCTTGAATCGCATCTCGAAGGGGATATTGAGCAGGTTCCTTCGACAACAACCATGCTGATTGAACATGAGTAGCATTTGTGTATCGGACGATACACATTGTCCACACTATCCCAGATCGTATAACTGGTAGTTTTGAGATTGCATTGATCAACATCACACAAACAGGGTGATCTTCCCTATCGAGGTGTTCGATCTTCGATGTGATGAGATACCAGCTTTCAACACGGATGCGTTTTTTTATGGCTTGCCTGTGTCTTGTGGGCTCGATTTCATCTGCGATGGGTGCTGCCCCCGTTGGATCAACACCCGGGTTGCGGGCGTACTGGAATACCAATGCGCGCACTGCTGATCGAGTCGGGCATGTGGATTGGGAGCAATATGATCTGGTGACGCAGGTCGATCAGGTGAACTTTGAGCGGACAGGTGGTGCGTTTTACACCGGTGGGCCGGGCGATTACTTTGCGGCGAGGTTTGTTGGGCAGATCGATATTCCGGCGGATGGTATTTGGACATTTCGGCTCGAAAGTGATCAGAGCGCGATGCTGTTTATTGATGGCGAGCCTTTGATTGTTGATGACACCGGGCATTCGTATCGTTCGCGGATTGCGATTGTGAGTTTGCCCCCTGGGCTCCACGACTTTGAAGTGCGGTACTGGGAAGGCTGGTCCGATGCTGGGTTGATCGTCAAGTGGGATGGTCCTGGGATGGACAGCGAAGAAGTGATCCCGGCGTCTGCGTTTTCCTCGCCGGCCGATGAGCCGGTGTATGACCCGGGGGGCGATGGGATCTGGGCGTATTGGTATCACAACGCGCGCCATGCGAGCAATGTTGGGCAGATTGACTGGGCGAACTCTGATCGGGTTGAAACCGTGCAGCGCCCGAGTTATCGAAAAACCAGAGGCAGCTTTGAGATTGATGGGCCTACAGATTACTTCGCGGCACGATTTATTGGGGTGATCAATACACCAGATGCTGGGTTGTGGCGGTTTGATCTGGGGAGTGATCAGTCCGCATTATTGTTTATTGATGGCGAGCCGGTCGTGAGCGATGCAACGGGGCATTCGTTCCGTTGGCGGAGCGGGACTGTTCAACTCGCTGCGGGAGATCACACCATTGAGGTGCGGTACTGGGAGGGCTGGTCCGATGCGGCATTGCATGTCGCTTGGCAGGGCCCAAATGATGCGTATACACAGATTATTCCATCGAGCGCATTCCGTCCGGGTGCCGGTGCAACGAATCTGCCTTCGGGTGGCGGGCTTCGGGCGTATCGCTACAATAATGCTCGGCATGCGAGCAATATTGGTGGGGTGAACTGGGTTGATCACGATTCGACCGAGACGGTGCAGAATGTCTATTGGCCGATCAGCCGAGGGGCGTTTTATACGGGTGGGCCGACGGATTATCATGCGACTCGACTCGTCGGCAAGATCAATTTTCCAAGGGCGGGGACTTGGACGATCGGGCTTGGATCAGATCAGTCGGCACGCGTTTACCTTGGCGGGCAGGTCGCAATTGATGATACCACCGGGCATAGTTTTCGTTGGCGATACGGGACTGGGCCCGCGCCCCAAGGCGAGATGCCCATTGAGATTCAGTATTGGGAAGGGTGGTCTGATTCTGGGTTGGTATTGACTTGGAAGGGGCCGGGCGACGCGTTTGAATCTGTGATTCCAGCTTCGGCGTTTTCGATGAATGAGGTTGATCCGGCGCTGGGGACCGGGGGCGATGGGCTACTGGTGTACTGGGTGGATAATGCGCGCCATGCATCAAAGGTTGGCCACATCGATTGGCAGAACTATGACCGGACAACCTTCGAAGCCAATATCGCGTGGGAGTTAACACGCGGTACATTTGCAGGCACGACGATTATTGATGATACAGGCGCGGAATCAACTTCGTTTGGTGGGCTCAAGACGGATTACTTTGGGCTTCGTGCGGTTGGGTATATCGAGATTCCGACCAGCGGCTCTTGGCGATTCAATATGGGATCGGATCAATCTGCACAGTTGTTCATTGATGGGCAGATGGTCATCAATGATGAAGTTGGGCATTCACATCGTTGGCGAAGTGGGACGATCGATCTCGATGCTGGTCAGCACAGCTTTGAAGTGCGGTATTGGGAAGGCTGGTCCGATGCCGGGTTGACGGTGACCTGGACGCCGCCGAATGGGTCTGAGGTTGTTATTCCGCCGAGTGCATTCTCGCATGCTGAGATTCAAACAGATTATGATTCAGGTGGCGGTGGGTTGCGTGCGTACTGGACGATCAATGCCCGTCACGCATCGAATGCCGGGCAGATCGATTGGTCCGAGCATCATCATGCCACTACGGTGCCCAATGTTGCTTGGCGTATTGGACGGGCGCAATTCGATAATGATACGCCAAGCGATTATTACGGCTTGCGTTTGCTCGGGCAGATCGATGTGCCTGCGAGCGGATCGTGGACATTTTCGATGGGGTCTGACCAAAGTGCGATGTTGTTGATTGATGGCGAGCCTGTGGTGATTGATACCACAGGGCATTCGTATCGCTGGCGGAGTGGATCTGTGCAGCTTTCTCAAGGGAAGCATGACATTGAAGTGCGGTACTGGGAAGGGTGGTCCGATGCGGGGCTTCATCTTGCGTGGCGTGGGCCGACGGTGCCTGCGGATATTATTATTCCACGGACAGCGTTCTCATTGCAACCAACCGAGACGCCGTTCGACACTGGTGGTGGCCTGCGTGCGTACTGGACTTCCAATGCACGCCATGCGTCCAATGCCGGGCAGATTGATTATGCCGAGCATTCAAGTTCAACGATTGTTGACAATGTGTCTTGGCAGGTGAGCCGGAGTCCGTTTTTCCTTGATGGGCCGACGGATTATTATGGGCTGCGATTGATTAGTCAGCTCACGGTTCCAGAATCTGGCGAGTGGCGATTTAATATGGGCTCTGACCAGAGCGCGATCTTGTTGATTGATGATGAGCCTGTGATTGTGGATACTTCGGGTCATTCGTATCGTTGGCGATCGGGTACCGTTGCGCTGACGGCTGGTGTACACAAGTTTGAGGTACGGTACTGGGAAGGCTGGTCTGACGCGGGGCTCAATATCACTTGGCGAGCGCCGGGATCGACTTTGGAAGAGATTATTCCGGCGAGTGCCTTTGAGGCGTATGACCCGGAGCCGGCGTTTGATGCCGGCGAGGCAGCGATCACAACGCAGTGGTTTAGTAATACTCGGGGGTATTCTTTGAGTTCAATGGACTGGTCTTCGCCTACGAAGACGACAACGGAGCCTCGGATCAGTTGGAATATTACTCGGGGTTCATTTGAGTCGGGTGTGAGCTCGGATTACTTCGCGATCAAGGCAACTGGTAAGCTCAGTATACCTCGATCGGGGACATGGACCTTCGGTGTTGGTTCTGATCAATACTCCAAGCTCATTATCGATGGGCAGACAGTGGTTTCTGATATCTCTGGTCATTCGTACCGTTGGCGATCAGGAACGATTGAGCTGTCTGCAGGTGAACATGATCTCGAGCTGCAGATGATGGAAGGGTGGTCTGATGCTGGGTTATTCTTGACCTGGCGTGGACCGGACGATTTGTTTGATGAAGTGATCCCAGCGAGCGCATTTGTGGCAAAGCCCAATCGTGTGAAGGTTGTGCGTTGGCGTGAAATTGGCTCGGAATACAACCGGTAAAGCGGTTGGAGAATAGGCAGCGGGTTTAGGCGGCAACGAGTTCTTTTTGTGCATCGGCGACACGCTGGGCCCCGGCGCCTGCGATGAAGAAATATTCGGTATTGCGGAGCTTGCCGACCTTGCCAACCTTTTTGCCTTGTTGGTTGTGGATACCGATTTTGCATCCTACATAGCGTGGGTGCTCGCGATTGAGTACGACGATCGGGCCTCGTTTGGCGAGGGTGTGTTCGATTTGGTCTCGGCTGAGGTAGCCTTCATCGCTGAATGACACGATCAGGGTGTTGGTGTCGATGGAATCGATAAGCTTGTCGAAGGCGTCTGCGATTTTGACCTTCGAGTTGTACGGGCTTTTGCGCTCTCGGCAGTCGATGCGTTTGCACGCGATGCCGTAGACCTCGGGGTGATCCCAGCGGACGATGGTTTCCCAGATGTGGTAGTTGCCCAGGTAAGAATGCTGGTTGTATGGCGGGTCAAGGTACGCGATGTCTGCAGAGAGTATGCTCGCGGCATCGGTTGCTTCGAGTTGGTTGGCTGTGCAGGCTTGGCCAAACGGGTGAGGCAGGATGTTGGGGACGCGGAGCTCGATGTGCTTATGGGCGCGAGGTGCCCATGCTTTGAGATATGCCATTTGCACGCCCGTGGTTGAATCGACCCGGTCGGCGGCTTCAATCAGGCTGGTGAGTACGACCGATTTGAGTTCGGGTCCTAGATCGAGTGTTTCGATGTGGGTGCGCATCGCGTCGATTCGTTGCCCGTTGTCTGGGTGGAAGAATCGAGAATCTCGGCAATATGTTTTGGTGACGAAACCATCTTCGCACTTGGATCGTGCGATGCTGTTGAGATCGTCAATGATCTTGGTCGCTTGTTTGATGAGCTTTGGGGCGTCTGATTGGATGTAGCACATGGCGATATTATGTGCGTACGCGTTGTGGTCGTTGGCGTGGACGCCAAAGCCTGCCGTCTTGAGCGCATGACCGACCCTTGAAGTGCCGCTGAAGAGGTCGATGACTGAGCCGCCGTCGGGGGCGACGGTTTGGCAGAGATCGACGATCTGATCGACGAGGAGACGCTTTGAACCAATGTATTTAATCACGGGTTGGTTATCGGTACTTCGGGGTGCATCCATCCAGTGTTCTTGGTGGTAGGCCTAAGATAAAAGTCTTGGACGGATGTCGCATGAGGAAGCGTCCAAGCATCCTTTTATAAAGAGGGGACTGCCTTTGCAATCCAACCAATCTGTAAATCGTTCAGCAAAGATATCGATGGTGTATCTACCAAGAGTCATTGTTATTGCGGTGCTTTTGTTGGTCTCGGTGGTGATCGTCAAGGCATTGATTGCGACCAAATCTCAGAGCGATATGAACGAGCCTGAGGTTTCTGCGATCTTGATCCAGACGATCGAATCGATTCACCGCCCATCGAATCGGATTTGGTCTGGATATGGCACTGCCCGCACGATGAGCAGCGCCGATGTAGTCGCTGAGGTTGGTGGGCGGGTGATTGATCGTCCACGCTCGATTGAAGCGGGGAGCCGGGTTGAGAAGGGTGATCTGATCGTTCGGCTCGATGATAGTGATTACATCAATGCCCTTGATGCTGCGAGGCAGGCTGTCAAATCACTCGTTGCACAGATCGGCGGGTTGACCATCGAGACTGAGCAGATGGGAAACCAGGTGCGGTATGCGGGTGAAGAGATCGCTGCTGCCCAGCGTGATCTTGATCGGATGGACAAGGCGATCGCAGCGGGCGTAGGCTCAGCGGGCGAACGCGATGTCAAGCTCGCATCGATGCTGCGTTCTCAACGGGCCAAATCGGTGCTCCAACAGCAGCTCGATCTGATCCCGTCACGCCGAGCAAGGCTCGAAGCAGAACTTTCGAGCCAACGAGCCAATGAACGCATCGCCAAGGAAAATGTTGAGCGATCCATGATCCGCGCTCCGTTTGCTGGTGAGCTGCAATCAATCAATACGCGTGTGGGCGATTGGGTTGGGGTTGGTTCATCTGTGGCGCGGGTGGTGGATCTTGCACGCTTAGAAATACCGCTCAAGGTCGCGGCTTCGGCCTCATCGTGGATCAAGCTCGGAGACGAGGTCAGGCTCTGGGTTCGTCAGCCTGGCGGCGAGCCCGATCAGATCGGAACAGTGACACGCATCGCGCCCGAAGCGGATAGCGCCAGCAGGACGATGACAATCTTCGTTGAGCTCGAGCAAGACTCGAATGATGTTGATCGACTTCTGCCCGGACAGTTTGTCCACGGGCGTGTTGTGACACAGGATCCTCATGAGCGGGTGATTTTGCCTCGCCGAGCGGTGCAGTCGAATCATGTCTTTGTTGCGAGCCTCAATGATGATGGCACGCGTTTTATCGAGATCGTGCCAGTCAAGGTGGCGTACAGCTTCGAATCCTCGATGCTGGACATCGATCCCCTCGAAACACAATGGGTTGCCCTTGAGATCGGGTATGAGCCTGTGGAAAACTCGCATATTGCGGTGTCGTTGTTGGATCAGATCATGGCGGGGATGAGGGTGCGAGTTGGTCAACCCGATCGCGAGGAGGAATCGCCATGAGTCTCGCACGCTTTGGTGTTCGCAATCCTGTTGTCGCCAACTTGGTGATGTTCACCATCATCGGGGCCGGGCTTGTCTTTGGGATGGGGCTCCGTCGAGAGTTTTTTCCGTATGTCGAATCACGGGTCATCACTGTGACGGCTCCGTATCCCGGCGCAGCTCCCGAGGAGGTCGAAGATGCGCTGGCGACGAAGATTGAAGACACGGTCGCGGACATTACCGATGTCAAGGAGATCAGCTCGACAGTCAGCGAGGGGCTCGCCAGCGTGGTCATCGAGTTCGAGGAGGGTGTACCAATTCAGCAGGCGCTCGCCGATGTGAAGCGCGAGGTTGATGCGATCTCGGATCTGCCCGAAGCTGTGGACAATATCATTGTTGATATTCTTGAACCCAATATGCCCGCGATTGTCGTGGCTCTTTATGGCGATGCGGACGAGCGGACGATGAAGGATTTCATTACCACCACGCGTGATGATCTGTTGATGCTCCCAGAGATAACAGATGTCACCAAGAGCGGGGTGCGCAATGACGAACTCCGCGTCGAGGTGATGCCCGAGCGTGCCATCGAGTACGGCGTGTCTTTGGTGACGATCGCGGACAAAATCAGATCGGCAATGGTCGAGCTGCCAGGTGGGTCCGTGCGGACTTCGACAAGCACGATTTCTATCCGCTCGGTGGGTGTTGAAGAACGGGCCGACACGGTGCGAGACATTGTGATCAAAGCCAACGGCGATGGCGGGGTTGTCCGCGTGGGTGATGTTGCCCAGGTCTTTGATGGCTTTGTCGATGCTGATTTGACCGAGCGATATCAGGGGCAGACATCCGTTTCGCTGACGGTGTTCCGAGTGGGTGATCAAGATGTGATCAAGATATCGGCGCTGGTCAAGCAATATGTCGCGGGCCGCAATGGTGAGTCTTATCAGGCGAGTACTTCGGAGAAGATGAAGCTTCAAATCGCCAAGTTCATGAAATCGAAAAAGGATGCGAAGGCCAAGAAGAAGGGCGAGTATATCGCATCTGCAGATCCAACGCCGAGTTCTGAGAAATACGCTGCGTGGAAGCTTGGGAATGATCGGTATCTCGTCTCGACGCCTCCGGGCACGCTCGAAACGACGACCGATCTGGCACGGTTTGTTGAGGGGCGGTTGGATCTATTAATCCGCAACGCACGCAACGGCGGGATTCTTGTATTTGTGACGCTGGTGCTTTTGCTCAACTGGCGGATATCGTTCTGGGTCGCGATGGGGCTGGTGGTGTCGCTCTTGGGCACGCTGGCGATGATGTCGTGGTTGGATGTATCTTTGAACTTCCTGACCATGTTCGGCTTGATCATCGTGATCGGTATACTCGTCGATGATGCGATTGTGGTAGCCGAGAATATCACGACGCGCCATGAGCAAGGCGAGCCTGCGCTTGTCGCGGCGGTGAACGGGGCCGATCAGGTTGCCTGGCCTGTGGTTGCGACGGTG
>JAESSR010000210.1 GCA_016764015.1 Phycisphaerales bacterium | reverse complement strand
GGCTGCGAGTGCGTACTGCGGTTCTGCAGATAAGTTTTTGCGTACTTTTTACGAGGCTAACACGCTCCTCGACTCGCCACACAAAGCCTTCCCTATCCGGTCGAATGCCACTTCGGCCCCGAATAAAAACATGAACAACACAAATCCAATCAAGCACAAGCCCAAATGCATCCGCTGAACATACAAGAGTATACGCCCATCAACACTTCAAGTTCCACTGTGAACATCCCGGCTTGGTAATCGTCTCGTTCATATTCGCAAGAAAAACAAGATAATAATGTGTTTCCGCCAACACATTGCAGCCTAGTTTGTGGTACATATACATACTCATGCAAGTTGTTTGTATGCAAAAGGAGTTCAAAAACATGTATCCCGTATCCCGTATCCCGTATCCCGTATCCCGTATCCCGTATCCCGTATCCCGTATCCCGTATCTCGTAAGTCCTGTTCGGCACTAGGAATCGCAGCCGTGGTCGCACTCTCAACATCGGGCGCACTCGCTCATGATCTTGTGAACATCTCCGTCGAGATGGACGGCTGGACGATGCTCCCCTTCGCCGACGCGGGGGCAACCACCCACATCATCGCCACAAGAAATGATAACGAGGCACTCGCCACGGATATTGATGTCGTGCTCTACGAAAAAACGATCAACGGGTGGGATGGTTCGGCGTACGACCCGAGCGTCACCAAAGAAGACGCCTTGATTGATATCGCCAATGAGTTCGGGCTCGCTGATCCGCTTGGAGGCTCATGGCAAGTCGATATTGACCAAGCCAATGTGCTCGAGTTTGTCCTGCCCCGTGTTGGATTTGGCAAAGGGTTCTTCGTCACCGATCCGCTGTTTGATATAGCCATTCATATTGATGACCCTGAGCCCCTTGCGCAAGGGGCAGAGGATGCAGGCTTACCATCGGGTAGCGGCGCAATTAATACCGGCGGCATATCGGGAGGTGGTTTAGGCGGCAGCGATGCGGGTGGAGGCCAAACTGTCGGAGGATGCGGTTGTGATCAAGCGTGTATCCAGTACATGATTGCGGCAGGCTCAGATGTGTACGCGCTCTCGAATCCAACAACTCAGGAAGAAGCGGATCAAGCACTGGACGATGCGGATCTTGCGATGGCCGATTATGTCATAGCATTTTTTCCATGTTGCAGAAAAAGAACCGTAACGAATAGCTTTAACGATGGTAACTGGGCTTGCGGGGCTTGGACATTGACAAATGGACCAACGCCAGCAGGTGGTCAGGCAAACTATATGTTTAATTGTAGTTATTCTAGGACGGCAACAAAGACGCAAACTCGAACACGAATACGAACTTGTAGAAACTGTGTGCGTTGCACCTGGCGTCAGACGAGAACGCTAACATCTGTAGAGCAGACAACACGATCTACTGTGACAGCCTTTCCACCGACTCTGCCAGTGTGTCCTCCGGCTCCAATTTCAGGGCCAGGTTGTTCAGGCTTTGAGGTAGATGATGATCTGACTACGGCTTGGACTCCTGCTTCACCTTGTTGCCCATGAGTTCTGTACAAAGGCAATTCGTCTTTATTGGATGCTATATCTGTGTTGGTGTAGGGCTATCACTCTTCGTAGCATGGACTATTTCTTGGTCCTATTTTCAGCCGCAAGGGCAATCAAAAATGATTGTCCCACGCATGTGGGCGGTCACGGATCTCGATGATCAAGGTCACGGCTGGATGGTGTATCACTGGTACGATCAAACCGGTTTGATCGAAACAGTGAGAAGAACCAACTCCTCTGTAGATATGAGGGGCTGGCCAACGACAGAGCAGTATCAGGGGAATCGTGGCAAGATTCCACACTGGTCAAAGGCCAATATTCTCCCTACGAATAAAGAAAAAGAGTCACTCCGCAACTATCTTGAGGTGGTTGTGGGGTGGCCTTTCCGTGCGTGGAGTTGTGAATATTCCTCAATCGAAGACGATGAGAGTTCAGGGCAAACTCGCGGCGGCCTTCAATGGGAGAAGAACATTGGTGTCGATTACCCATTGCTTTTTCCTCTGAGTCCAAAGCTGCCGGGATTCATCTGGAATGCTTGCTTTTATTCATTGCTCGTGCTCGGGCTTCATCATCTTGTGCTGCAGTTTGTAGGGATGATAAAGGCGATGAGGAATACTCGCCGTAAGCGTAAGAGCCTCTGCCCCCACTGCGCCTACGACATCACTGGGCTGAGCATTTGCCCAGAATGCGGCCAAGCCATCGAGGTAGCTACATCATGAGGTAGCCCCATCCTCGGTTTTCCAGTTTTGAGTGTTTTATACGGATGGAAGAGTCCGCATAATCAACTCGGACGCGGGGTCTCGATCAGGTTGTATTTTTATGCACAAATATCTTGATTTATGGGAATAATCGTGTAGATTGGTGTTCTCAAGCCGATTGTTTCAGTCGGCGCTCAGGCCTATTTCGTATCTGGACAGGAGAGAAAAATGTACAAGATTTCAATGAAGCTCGCGATCTGCGCAGGGTTGGCACTATCCGTTTCATCCGCATCGTCGGCTGATCAACCATTCAATAAAGACAACGATCCGTACTCACATCGGGGCATCAAAGTCATTTCAAACAGTGATTGGCAGAACGCATCGCAGAAATCTATTTTGAATAATGACACCAACCGAGGCGTAGCGCACACCTCAGCTCGCCTGTGGAACGATCTCCTGCTCGATTCGATCCGCAGAGATTTCGCCCGTCCGACAATCCACTCTCGCAACCTTTACCACACCAGCGCCGCGATGTGGGACGCATGGGCCGCCTACGACGAGCATGCCGATCAGATATTTATTAGCGAGAAGCTCAGCTCCAAAGACATCGCAACGGACCGAGACACCGCCATCAGCTACGCGATGTACCGTCTGCTCCGCCATCGCTTCGCCACTTCGCCCGCTGCTGTCGAGATGTACCCCCGCTATGATTTGCTCATGGACGAGATGGGATACGACAAAGCCTACGAAGGAACGGTCGGGAATGACGCAGCTTCACTCGGAAACCGCATCGCCCAGACCATCATCACCTTCGGGATGACCGACGGGGCCAACGAACAGAATGACTATGAAAACTTGGTCTATGTGCCTTTGAATCCGCCGCTGCTTCCAGACTTCCCTGGGAATCCAGACATCATCGATGTTGATCGTTGGCAGCCCCTCGCCCTCGAATACTTCAAAGATCAGTCCGGCAACCCGATCCCAACGGGATACCCCGATTTCCTCGGCCCAGAGTGGGGTGATGTCACTCCATTCTCACTCAACGAAAACGATGTCGAGGTCTATGAGCGCGATGGACATAGCTGGTCAGTCTGGGCAGATCCGGGATTGCCACCATACTTCGAAGCCGAGCAAGATCGGTACAAGTGGGGCTTCGAGATGGTCATCCGGTGGTCAGGTCACCTCGACCCGGCCGACAATGTCATGATCGATATCTCGCCGGGGAGCATCGGCAACGCGCCGCTCCCAACCGTCGAGCAAGAGCAAGAATACTACGATGTCGAAAACGGCGGCGACTGGGGCAAGGGCTATTCAGTCAACCCTGTCACAGGCTTGCCCTACGAGCCTCAGATTGTCAACCGAGGCGATTACACCCGTATCCTTGCAGAGTTCTGGGCCGATGGTCCAGATTCTGAAACTCCGCCCGGGCACTGGTTCACCGTGATGAAGTATGTCTCCGATCACGCCCTCCATGAAAACAGATTCATGGGTGAAGGCCCGATCCTCGAAGACCTCGAATGGGATGTCAAATCATTCCTCGTCATGGGCGGCGGGATGCACGACAGCGCCATCTCGGCATGGTCCGTCAAGGGCTACTACGACTACCTCCGTCCGATCTCAGCAATCCGGTACATGTGCGATCAGGGACAGTCTACCGATCCAAACATGCCCTCCTTCAGCACCGATGGCGTCAACCTTGTCGATGGCGCGATCGAACTCGTTTCTGCCGAATCAACCGCACCCGGTGAGCGACACGAACACCTCGCGGGTAGCGAAGGAAAGATCGCCATTTACGCCTGGCGTGGCCCAACCTTTATCGATAACCCAGACACCGATATGGCAGGCGTCGGGTGGATCCTCGCTGAAAACTGGTGGCCGTACCAGCGTCCAAGCTTTGTCTCCCCGCCGTTCGCCGGGTATGTCTCGGGTCACTCCGTGTTCTCACGCGGAGCCGCCGAGATCATGACCCTGCTCACCGGCTCGGAATACTTCCCCGGCGGGCTCGGAGAGTTCGTAGCACCCATGAACGAGTTCCTTGTCTTTGAAGAAGGCCCGACCATGGACATCACCCTCCAATGGGCGACCTATCAGGATGCTTCGGACCAGACATCGCTCTCACGAATTTGGGGCGGCATCCATCCGCCAGCCGACGATATCCCAGGGCGTCATATGGGCGATAAAATCGGCCCTGAGGCATTCACCGAAGCGCGTCGATACTTCAGAGGGCTCAAGTCGTGCCCGGCAGACTTCCAACCAGATGGCGTTCTCAACTTCTTCGATATCGCGAGCTTCATCGGCTCGTTCACAAGCGACGATCAGCTCGCAGATTTGAATGGCGATGGCGTCTGGAACTTCTTTGATGTCGCCGAGTTCATTGGCTCATTCACCCAAGGGTGTCCATAAAGTTCAATAGCATTTAGCAAAGGCACCCGCGTTCTTGCGGGTGCCTTTTTTATTGAGTGCGATGTTGAGAGGGATGAAGCGATATCTTTAATCAACCAAGGTAGTGTCTAATGGCTCGTTTATCGTACAAGGGCTTCATCTTATCGCCTCCCCCTGGCTTCCGG
>JAESSR010000209.1 GCA_016764015.1 Phycisphaerales bacterium | reverse complement strand
TAGCGAACCAATGCAAATACAAGAGTAAAACCCCCACCGTCGGCTTCGCCGCCACCTCCCCCGGAGGCCCGAGGGAGGCGAAAAAATGAAGACCACTAGCGGGACGCCTGTGCCACGGGGTTTGGTGAATATAAAAGTATCGAGCTAAACGAGCTAAACGAGTTATTCGTCTTCTTCGTCGAATCCGCGTTTGACGAGTGAAGCGAGGTGCTTGAGGGCAGCTTCGGCGTCTTCGCCCACGCAGATAACCTCGATCTCGGTGCCTTGGGTTGCAGCGAGCATCATCAGTTCCATGACGGACTTGCCGTCGGCGTCTTCGTCGTCTGATCGGACGCGGACATCGGCGGCGTACCCGCTGGCCGCCTGCACGAAGTCCATCGCAGGGCGCGCATGGAGCCCTTGGCGATTGGTAATCTTCATTTTGGATGAACAGGACTTGCTCACGCCGAGGCCTCTTATTTGGTTGAAAAGTTCAATACCAAGAAAATTCACGCGATTCTGAAGTCAACCGCCGAGACGATGATTGTCGGCATCGTCGAGAAGCTGATGAATCTCGGCTTTGGTGCCGGCCTGACGCAAATATCTTCGGAAGGTGTCTTTGGACAGATTCTTGAAGATGACCTCCATCGCTTGGAGATGCTCTTCGGGCCTGTCTTGTGGACTGAGCAACAAGAACACCGTGTACACCGGTTGTTTGTCGAGGGAGTTAAAATCGATCCCTTCGGCGCTGATCCCGATGGCGGCGGTGATCTGTTTGATATCTGGGTGCTTGACATGCGGCACCGCGACGCCGCGACCAAAGCCGGTGGAGTGTTTGCGCTCTCGTTCGAGTACCCGCTCGATCAGATCATCCTTGATCGAGGCGGGCGCTGCCCCGGTTTCGATCAAAAGATTGATCAAGCCTGTGATGACCTCATCGCGATCGGTGGTGCCAAGCGGGGCAACGATCGAGTCTGGCTGGATAATTTCCGTCAGTTTCATGTTCTATCCTATGCCTCAGACCCGGGTAGGCGTGGTACTTATCTTGAGTTGTCCATTGCAAGCGTTAACGGTGGGATACCTTGGACTTTTCCCGATGGTCGTTGAGTTGACGCCCGACCTTGGAGATCGCATCGTCGATCACGAGATAGAGATCGTGCCCTTCGGCTTTGGCGAGAAAATCAGGGTGATTGACGACATCAACCGCGATTTCGACTGAAAACGACTCTTTTGCGGTGTTTTCTTTCCAGAACTTGAGATCGATCTGTTGGACGAGATCGTTGAACTTATCGAGCTTTTTTACTTTGGATTCGGCGTGATTTCGAATGGCATCAGTCACTTCGATGCCGTGTAGTCCTACAACATTGGTACGCATTTTTGACCTCCTAAGAAATCTCTGTGGGCTTCCCTGATTGCTGAATCCGTCCAGCTCTGGGTTCCTAACCGTCTCATTCTAGGTTAAATGGGCATGAATTGCACGCAAGAAATCAATACATCAGTGGGCTTTGTCCGGTTATACGGAGAATCACGCCATTTCCGTGCAAAGACCGGGTTTGGCCCATACACTGGCAGTCGATGTCTGCACGAATGTTTCGAAACTTGATTCAGTATGGGTTGCTCTTGGCGATCCTTTTTATACTTGGGCTCTTCCTGCTCTATCCGATCGGGCTCACAGTCCGCGGCGGATTCGCTGCGGATGTCGCTACGGGCGAGGGATGGACGCTTGATCATCTGATCTTGGTGTTCAAAGACCCGACGCGTGTCGCGGGAATTGTCAACGCGTTTAAGATCGCGGTGGCGGTGACCACCTTGTGCATTATTATTTCATTGCCTTTGGCGGTGTTGAGTGCTCGGTTTAACTTCCCGGGCAAGAAGATACTCAATGCGTCAATCTTGGTGCCTTTGATCTTGCCTCCATTCGTGGGTGCCATCGGCATCAGGGCACTGCTCGGACGCGAGGGCGCGCTCAACGCGTTGCTTGGGACTGACTGGGATGTGCTGGGGACTTCGAAGTTCTGGGGCGTGGTCGCGGTGATGGCTCTGCATCTGTATCCGATCATCTATCTCAACGCGACTGCGTCGTTGGCGAACCTTGATCCTGCGCTTGATGAATGTGGCGAGAACCTTGGCGCGAGCTGGCTAAAGCGATTTGTCAAAATCACCATGCCTTTGATCCGCCCGGGCATCTTCGCGGGTGCGACGATTGTGTTTATCTGGAGCTTCACCGAGCTTGGCACGCCTTTGATGTTTGATTATTACGATGTGACCTCGGTTCAGATTTTTTATGGCTTAAAAGATGTGCAGAACAACGCCGAGCCGTATGCGTTGACGCTGGTGCTTTTGGTTGCCGCGATCTCGTTCTATCTGCTCGGCAAGTTTATCTTTGGCAAAAAAGGCTACGCGATGTACTCCAAGGCATCGACCGCCAACACCGAGACTCAACTCACCGGCATATGGGGTTGGCTGGCGACATTGGCCTTTGGCAGCGTGATCGTGATCGCGGTGATGCCTCACCTTGGGGTGGTGCTGACGAGTATCGCCGAACCGGGATCGTGGTACGCGACGGTGCTGCCCAAAGATATTACCGGCTCGCACTTTAACGAGGCACTGACCTCACCTGAATCCTTCAACTCGATCAAGAACTCATTGATGCTCTCGCTGATCGCGATGGTGCTCAATATGGGCTTCGGCGTCGTCATCGGATACATCATTGTGCGGACAACGATCAAGGGGCGCGGGTTGCTCGATGCCTTGTGCATGCTGCCTTTGGCTGTTCCTGGATTGGTGATGGCGTTTGGGTATGTCGCGATGACGCTGCGTTGGCCGTTTGGCAACGGGGATATTCTCGAAGGCACTTTGCAGGTGTTCGGGACGAATCCCAATCCATTCCCGCTGCTGATTATCGCGTATGCGATCCGTCGCCTGCCTTATATTGTGCGATCGACGGTTTCTGGGCTTGAACAAACCTCAGGTGAGCTTGAAGAAGCCGCGGTGAACCTTGGTGCGACGCGGGTGACTGCGGTGCGCAAGGTGATTATCCCGTTGATCATGGCCAATCTGATCGCAGGCGGGTTGTTGGTGTTCAGCTTCTCGATGCTTGAGGTATCGGATTCGTTGATCCTCGCCCAGCGGAGCGATCACTTCCCGATCACGAAGATGATCTTTGAGTTTACGAATCGGCTTGGCGATGGCATCTATATCGCCAGCGCGATGGGTGTGTGGGGCATGACGCTGTTGACGATCACGCTCTTTGGCGCGTCGTTGATGCTCGGCAAGAAGCTCGGTTCGATCTTCCGCGTGTAGTGCTTCTGAACGGTGATTAGTGTTTGGAAATTTCTATGAATGAAGAACATCAATACGCCATTGACCGAGCCACGCGATTGATTCGTGGGCACACCCAGGGAACCCTTTTGGTAGATGCTCGTCCATACGATGTGCTGTACATGGTTGATCCGCATACGGGCTCGATTGTATTGACGATCGAAGACACCATGCTTGAGAACGAAGATGTGGTCTTGGTGATTCCAGAAGATCGGTTTGATGCGCCGATGCGGATGAGCCTGGATTTAACAACCACTATTGAAGAAGAAGCGTGTGATCGTTTCATGGCCTATCACCTGTGCCAGCCATCGCCGATCTGGGTGCATGGGCAGATCAACTTCGCCAAGCTCGAATCGGGCGATGTGGTGAGTCAGGAAGAAATCCAATGCCCCAATGCACTCATCAATGAACTTTCAGGGCTTTGCAAAAAACTCAACTGCGACCGCAAAGCACTCGCGATGGTCTGCAAACTCTTGGCGAAGACAGATATTGTTGAGCCCACAGCGGTCGGCATTGATCCGATCGGATTTGATGTCCGCGGGCAGTTTGGCGTGGTGCGTGTCGAGTTCCCATCGCCAGTTGAGAATGCCCGTCAAGCAGAAGATGTGTTAGCTGCTCTCTTTGGAAGTGTGCTGTGAGCATCGAGCACACCAATCTGCGAGAAGGACACGCACATTTGTTTCAACTGGGTCGATCACTGACCATGGTCGATTTGTCTGCCTGCGCATCACGAGATGAAATGATCGACCTGCTCAGCGAGCGATCCAAGTCCTTGCCCGATGACGGATGGGTGCTTGCCCAAGGCGCACGCCCTGACGGCTGGAACAATCCTCGTTGGCCTTCGCGCCAAGAACTTGATCGAGCGTGTGATGGCAAGGCAGTCGTCGCGTGGTGCTTTGATTATCATCAGATGGTGGCTTCAAGTTCTGCGTTGCACTCTGCGGGGATCGATGCCGACACGGCCGTTGAATCCGGGCGTATCGAGCTCGACACCGACGGCAAACCAACCGGATTGCTCATCGAACACGCAGCCTTGAAGATGTGGAGCAGCGTGCCAGAGCCGAGTGTACAGGATCGATACGATATTGTGCGGAGCGCGTGTTTACATCTTGAGTCGATGGGATTCGTCGAGATGCACGAGCTCAAAACGCAGCCTTGGGTTGGCGGAGTGTTGAGTGATTTATATTCCGGCGGCGAGATCAAGCTGCGATCGGTGCTCTTTCCGTTGATGAAAGATCTTCGTGAGACCATCAAGGAATCAGAAAACTGGAACCCCGATGCTGTGCGAATGGGCGGCGGAAAAATATTTGTTGATGGCACATTCAACTCACGCACCGCATGGATGCTTGAACCGTTTGCCGATGGCAATCCTGAATACCCCTGCGGCACTCCGATGATGAAAACCAGGCAGATTGATCGGATGATGAGTGTCTGCAAAGAACACGAACTCCCACTGGCGGCTCATGCGATTGGCGATGGGGCGGTGCGGGCGGTGCTCGATGCGATCGAACGCACCAGTTGTGCGCACACGGGTTGTCGGATAGAACATGCGGAGTTGATTGATGAGTCTGATATTGGTCGGTTCAAGGAACTCGGCGTGATCGCATCGTTGCAGCCTTGCCATCTGTTGCCTGATATAGAAGCACTCAATAAGGCGGTACCGAATCGGCTCGATAGGGTGTTCCCTATTCGTGAGTTGATTGAATCTGGGTTGGAGCCGGGCGTTGATCTGATCTTTGGATCCGATGTGCCGATCGTGCGGGCCAACCCAGAGGATTCGATTCAGGCCGCGGTGCATCGCCGACGGGTTGGGATGGCAGAATCGGAAGCGATCAACTTTGATCAACGGATCACTGAGGAACAAGCGTGGGCATGCTTTGGTTATGTCGCACCATCAGGTTGATCGTCGAGCGGAATGATGAGCAGAAACTCAGCACCATGGTTTCGGCGTTTGATCAAGGTCAGATCGCCTTCCATTTCTCTCGCCAATCCTCGCGAGAGCGCGAGTCCTAAACCTAAGCCCGAGCGGGCGTTCGATAAGCCGCGCCAGCCTCGTTGGAACTCGCCAAAGATTCGGGCGGCTTCACTCTGCGGGATTCCCGGGCCATGATCGGCAACGAGCAGCTCAAGGGTATCGTTCTTGATCGACACATCGAAATGAATCCGCGTGTCGGCATCTTCGATCGCGATGTCGTCATCTTCACTCGGCGCAGCATACTTGCAGGCGTTCTCGATGAGGTTCATCATGATGCGTTCGACGGCGTGGGGATCAACAGTGATTGTCCGGTCTTGATCTGATTCAAGATCAAGCGACACAACCAGATCAAGATTACTCTGCCCTGCACGGCGCGCCAATGCTGGGCGGAACCGAGCGACGAGCGCACCGGGCGAGAGTATTTGCACACCCGCGGCTTTGCCATTGGTCGATCGCTGACGGGTGAGCCGAGCATATTCGAGAACATTTTCGACGATGCCGGTGAGACGCTCTGATTCACGCTTGAGTATTTGAAGATACTCTTTTCGCACATCCTCATCGGACACCATGCCATCGGCAAGCATCTGTGAATAGAGCCGAAAAGTGGTTAATGGTGTCCGGAGTTCGTGTGTCACCGCACTGACAAAGCGCCCGCGTCTATCAGAGAGCACGATCGCCGCACGAAGCACAATGCCCACAGCGACGATGGTCGAAATAATCGCAATCCATGTGACCAACAACCCAACAGTTGCCGGCGACCAACGCCATGAAATAATCGCTGCATTTGTGGGTGGGATGAACTCAACAGGGATCGTCGCAAGCTGATACCCACCGATCATTGATGAACGAGGCCCCGTCACCGGCTTAAGCGACGAGTTGGGCATGACATCCGTCACCGCATCGAGTAAATCTTCACGAAGCGCATCCCAGTTGAGCCACACGCCTTGAACGACAGGCAAGTCATCGGCCATTGCCGATCGCACGAGCACCAACTGCATCGAACCGGTGTCATCAGCGATCCATTGCGGGCGGAGTGTGCCGATAGTTTGATCGGCTGCTTGTTTCTTGGCGAGTAGATCAGTCGCTACTGCATCGTCGATACTATCAACAACGATATCTGCGCCGCCGCTAAACGGAGAAGACCCAAATCCGAAAGCCATGTCCTCACGCTCAGAGTCGGCATCGCTTCGCTCATCATCAGGCTTATTCATTTCGGTCTGTACTGATTGTGAAGCGATCTCTGCAACCCGTTTGCGAGCCTCAAAGTCTACATCCAGTTTCTGCCTCTGTGCAGACTGGTCGTTTGAAACTCCTGGGCTCGCAGACTCATCTTTGAAACTCCGTGTAACCAACTCTCCATAATGTTCCTTTGCGGCGGACGAATCAGTATCTGATAAGTTGAGTATGGTTGAAAGCTGCTTACTGAAACCCTGATCATCCGTCGCGACATCTTGGGAATATTCGAAATACGAGTTCGCATATGAATAGTTCGATCGGTTGCTTGGAACAACAAGCCCTTGATCTGCCCCAGCATTGCGCAGCCATTGTGTTCGAGCACCTTCGAGCGATTTGTAATCTGAGAACGGGCGGGATGCCTCGATCGCAAGAATCGGCGCCATCTGCGAATCCATCCGCCAGAGCGCCCGGCGGATTGACTCTTGGCGCGACGCATTGATTTGAGCCGAGGCTTCTCGCTTTTCAAGCGCAATCACTTCGACCGTCACCCACGCCAAAGCCGCAAGCGCGAGTGCAACACTGCTCCAGAAAATCAACCAAGTCATGACGCGGCGGGTATTCACGCTTGATCTCCTGAAACATCATCAGGTGATGCCAGCATGTATCCTTTTCCGCGAACAGTTTTGATCACGCTCGGATTCGTAGGCTCATCATCAAGTGTCTCACGCAAACGCGCGATGGTCATATCAACCGTGCGAGTGTGTGTCCCCCTTGGATCTAAGCCCCAGACTGTTTGAAGGAGTTCCTCTCGCGATACAGCCCTGCCGGCGTTAGATGCCAAGAACCCGAGCACTTCACATTCGCGTTCTGTAAATGATTTGCGGATACCGCTGGGCAAAACAACCTCGCGTCGTTCAAAGTCAATCTCACGACCCGCGATCGTCACTGAGGTTCGGCTCGTCGGTCGACCGGGCGATCGACGAAGCACCGCTTCAACGCGTGCGAGCAACTCATCAATGCTAAATGGTTTGACAATGTAATCGTCCGCACCGAGCTTGAGCCCTTGGACTCGGTCGTACTCTTCGCCGCGCGCTGTCAAGAAAATCACAGGCTGTGAAGGCTTGATCTTTCGCAACTCAGCGAGCACCTCGAGCCCATCCATTTTGGGCATCATGATATCAAGCAATACCAAATCAGCATCGGTCGAGAGAATAAGCTCTAAACCCGCCTGCCCATCAGCAGCATCGTGCGTGGTGTATCCAGAATACGACAACGCGTCGGCTAAACCTCGCCGAATCGCGTCGTCGTCTTCAACTACAAGAATAATGCCCAGTGACATATTTGCTCCTAATTATTCCCAATCGTACCGGACAGTGTATGTCACCACAGCCTCGCCATCGGCTTCGATCGTCACCGGGATATGCGCCGTGCGGGCATCGAGCATTTCATGGTTGTGTGATATATTGGTGATCTTCGCGTTGGTCCAACGGTAGAGATGCTCTTGAATCTGCACCTCCACAGCCTGTTCCTTGTGGTTGCGAACTTTGATCTCGAAGGATTCAACAATCCAGTTTTTTCCGCGCGTGAACGCGGTTTGCCTGCGTTCACCCACGACATCAAACGCGTTGCCGAGCTTGATCATGATTTCTTCGTCTTTGGGCGTGTGATCGATGGTGTCTTCGCCGATGAACTCGAACGACCCATCCGCCTCATCGAGCTTGCTCACACGGATACGCCCTGACGGCAACGGAATACCCAGCCCGTCCTCTTCCCTATTTTCAAAGGCTAAAAACACTTCGACCTTGGCATTGGATGTCACACCAAAGGTTTTTCCATTCTGGATGCCGCCATAGTTCATGTACATCTTGGAGCCATCATAAAGCAGCTTCTTCTCGACCGGCACATTCTTGGCCGCGTCGAAGAGTTCGATCTGCTTGGTTGAACGATCGGGGATGGTGGTTTTTCTGCCAAGGGTATAGAGATGATACTCGAAGAATGACTTTTGCTCGAACCCGGGAGCAGACTTGGCCATACCGTATGATATATCTTCTCGCTCGCCTCTAAACGGCGATCGTCCGCTACCGGCTGCCCGGTTCACATCACCCGCAACAAGTTTCAAAGTCGCATCTTCGTAGGTGCCTCCGGATTGATTGAGAATCGAGACCCATGCGCTCAGGTCAAGGAACCCGTTGTTCGCATCCTTGCCGTCTTTGTAGACGATGTTGTAATCCGCCCACCAGGTGATGCCTGTGGTTTCGTAGGAGATACGGGTCTCCTGCTGGCCGCCTGCCTGCGATTGGACCATCCAGTTGAGCGTTGGCTTCAAGATCAACCCTTCTGCCATCGACGGGAAGCGCACGCCGTGGTAGCCCTTTTGGAACTCAATCTCGCCGTTGGGTCGTTCGAGGAGCATCCCGCCCGCTGACACGGATAAAAGTTTGACGCGTTGCCCGCCCCAGATGATTTCTTTGTCGATATAGCGTTCGAGCATTTTGTCCATGCTTAAAAGATCGAACCGGTAATCCTGCTCGAGCACCGTAGTGCCCTCAGGATCGGTGAGCGACTCGAACATGACGGTGGTGGGATCGAGCAATGCTGCGACGCCGGTAAAGCTGATGTTTGAGATGCCTTGCTCGATCGCAAGGTCACGCTGTTGTTTGATGATGGCGTAGCCTGGGATTGAGCGAAAGACGCTGTAGCCTTGCGTGCTGCCCGGGACGGGTCGGTAGAGATCCGGCGAGATCGCACCGGGTTGGGCGGACGAATAGATCGTGAGTGCGGTTTCGTCTGCAAGTGCAGTCCCGGCGAGCATCGCCAAGGCGAGGGCGGGGAGGATGGATTTGAGTCGAAGTTGAAATTTATGTTTCATGGGTCATGCTCCTGTTCAGTTGGTATTCATATGAAGGATATCACAATGGGACGGATTATTTCGGGTTGCGGACGAGAACTCGCTTGGAATGATTCATGAAGTAGACATCGCCGCGGTTGGCGAGGATCCACTGGCGATCCTGTGAAACGAGATCGGTGATAATCGCCCAGTATTCCTCAGTGTCGAACTCGATAGTGATCTCAGGCTCTTCGCCGGCCTGCTCGCCGAGCTTGGCATCGACCCATTTGTCTTGCTTCTTGTAAAGTGTTGCGCCGACCCCGCGTTGGACGGTGGTGATGACGACCTGGTTCATGTTCGAGTCCATGTACTTGTTGGCCTTGACGGCTGAATCGGATTGTATGATACCCGTATATCCATATGAGACTCCCTGCTCGTCCATGTCCGCTTGGATCTGCACCGCATCCGCATTCTGGCGGCTGGCATACTGTGACATTGCTCCCCTGCCAGATCGAACTGCATTGAGATCGATCGCTCTTGCGGCAGCTTTCCGCGCGACTCGTAATCGCCCGTCATCCGTTCGAGCATTTGCTACCTCAAGCCCGAGTTCTTCCTCCGCGAGGAAGGCGGTGTATTCAGACAAAATTCCGTGTTCGAGCGAGAGCCGAACAATTTCATCTACAAGTTCTGTATTGGGTGCTGATCCGCTCGCACCGGCAAGCCGGATCTGATTGATGAGGGAATCCATCCGCTTCTGGGCCCAGAGCCGAGCAATGAAGGCATATCGCGTCGAGGCATCCTCAACGAAGAAATCAGCTTGGATCGTAATCGAATCTTCTTGGGGATCGACGCTAGATCGAATCCACATGTGTGCTGGCTCATGAGCAAGGTTTTTGTACTGCCCGAGCACAACCACGCGCGAGCCTGAAAAGAGATCCCCGAGGGAACTCGGTTCCATCATGAGTAGCTGCGGGTTTGTGTCGCATGAAGTCTCGTAATGTGTGCCAAAAATTGGCTCGATCATCACCGGGCCATCGAGCTTGTCAAAGACCTGCCCGACCTTCATCTCGACATCCTCGTTGGGAAGCACAAAGGTCGATTGGGCGCGGGTATCCATCGCCAATCCATCAAGCAAAGGCACATTGACATCGAACCCGATCCCGAATGTGAACACTCGGCGCTCGTGCGTGTTGGCTTTCTGGGCCGCAGCTCGGATCTCACGCTCGCCCGTCACACCTGTAGACGCCAGCCCGTCGGTCAAGAATAAAACCATCGGCAGGTGCCCTTGGGTCACCTTCGATGCAAGTGCTTCCATGAGTGCGCCGTGGAGGTTGGTGCCGCCGCGAGATTGAATATTGTTGATGTATTGGATGATCGCGGCCAAGGTTTCTTTGGTGATCTCCACCGGGTGATCAGAGAACGAGCGGATATCTTCAGAATAATCAATGGTGTGAACATACTCACCCATCTTCATGCCTTGAACTATCTGCTTGGCGGATTCACGGGCTTGTTCGATTTTCACGCCGTTCATTGATCCTGAGCGATCGATCACGATGGTAATTTCTCGCGGAATCGTCTCCGTGCTCGCATCGATCTCCGGCGCGTCGGCGATGAACATAAAATACCCTGAGTCTGGATCGTTCGGATCTGGATAGAGCAATGTCGTCGCGTCTTCCTCAGAGCCGAGCACCGCGTATAGCCGGAACGCGCCGGGTTCGTCGAGCATCGGCACCGCGACCTTCATGGTTTGTTTGCCTGTGATTTTGGAAACAATCGGATGCGAAGGCGAGAACACCGGCCCCAGCGAGCCGACCGATTCGAGATTGATGTTCATCGTCCAGTTGATCGATGAGTTGTTGTACGATGCTGATCTGGGGAGCACATACTCCACGCGCCCGCGATGGGCATCGAGGGTTTGTTCATAGACGATGGTCATGGTGCGTGATTCGCCCGGCTCAACCGGGAACACCGATGACTGGATCATGGCGTTGCCGACAAACTCGAGCAACCCTGGATCGATCATCTTGCGGACGATCTCGTTGTATCTTCGGGTTGCTTCTTCACGCGGCAATAGCTTGGCAGTGGGTTCGTCGCCAAGCCCGTCGATCCCGAACGATCGGATGGTTGATCCATCGGGGACTGGCAAGACCAAACGCGCCTGCGATGTACGCGACCCGTTGTTGACGACGGTGATATCGATATGAGTAGTCGCGAGCGTATCGGTGAGCCGAACATCGACCTCGACCGCACTGATATTGGTGATGTATTGACTCCCAACCCTGCGTTGAGGCATGATGAAATCAATCTGAGGCTCGGTGATGACCGTATCCACTCGCACATTGATCTCAGGCTGGGACGCGCTCTGTGCGATTGTTCCGCCGGCACTCAGCATAAGGGACATCGTCGAGAGTGCTACGAGCGTACGCGGATGAATGTGTGTGATCGGGTTCATGATGGGGTCTCCTGTAATGGCACGAATCGTCAACGCGACAATCGTCTGCACCATGAATAGATACATCCCATCTTGTAGAAAGGTTGTCACCTCTTTGTCACAAATCTACAAATCATATTCCAATGTCACAATCGTGTCACACTGATCACAAACGAATCAGTGTTTAGCCACTTCTACGATGAGTTTGTGTGGCAGCAACAGCGATATCAAACCCGCAATAAAAAGTGCAACCGCCGTCGCGGTGAACCCGGCGTCAAGCCCAAAGCCATCGAGCAGCGATGCCGATAAGCCATCGGGGAGTGAACCAATCGCATCGAGCAAGAACGCAGGCGTGTTGGGCTTGTTCGCAAACCCTTTATGCACGATCTCGGCAAAGATCGGTCCGACAAACGCGAGCATCCACGCGCCCCCGAGCATCAGACCACTCGCAAGGCTCGTCCGGTGAGGCAGCAACCTCTGTGCAAGCGAAATGCTCACCGGAATGACCGCACCAAATCCAACGCCGGTCAAAATCGTCCCGATGATCGCCACGGGCACTTGTGCGCCATCGCCGATCATGCCCGCTCGTGGAATCATAAACAGAGCGAACGATCCCAAGATCGGCAGCACCACAAACGCGAGTTTTTCAAATCGCGCCGAGAGCATGAAGCCAAGGATAATCCCAACGCTGCCCATCCCTACTTGCATCGACGCCTGGAACAATCCGTTGAGTCGCGATGCTTGCACGCCGAGTTGTGCATCGCTCAGTGCCGCATCCGATTGCGCAAGCGTGATCTCGCCGGCGAGCTCAACAAGCAAATATATCAACGCCATGTTCACACTGAACCGAACCATATTGGCTAAGTACAACACGCCGACCGCAAACCAACGCGCCCTGCGTTCCTTGGCATCCCAAGACACATGATGATCCGCAGACGAATGACGATGCCCAACCTTGTGAATCGTCAACGCCAACAACAATGCGAATGCAAGCCCGACAGGAATGAACCACCGCAACGCCAGCACACCAGCCGTCGTATCTGCCTGCCCATCAACCATCGGGGTCATCATCTCTACATAACGAGGCGTGAACACATTGCCAATAATCCCGCCGCTCATCCCCGCGAGGAAAAACAACGCGATCATTATCGAACGCTTCGAGCCACCAAGGTGTCCGACGATCGCCGCCGCTGGCGGATGGAACGCACCGATCCCAACGGCGCCCAAGCTGTACAAAATCGCAAACTGCGTGAAGTTCGTCGCCATGCCCAGATTGCCGATGCACAGCACCGCAACCACAAAGCCCAATGTCCCCAATGCCCGCGTATCAAACTTATCACTCGCCCACGCAACCACAGGCTGGATCGCACCCGAACAAAACGAACCCAGCGCCAAAAGCAACGCCTTCTTCTCCGTCGGCATATCCAACAACACCGCAAACAAAGGCAACAAGGCAACGCCCACAAACGAAAACACATCGACGACAAAGTGTGTCGCGATCGTAATCCCCGCGCGGAGCCCTAGTTTGGTATCTGAAATCTCTGGCAAATGCGTACAACTCATGAACTTAAATCTAGGCACACCGATGCGAAGAAACCCAGCATCAATTACGCCGATTCATGTCCGTAATCAAAGTCTCGTTGATCCCCGCCGGTCGCCCGCCTTTGCAACGATCACCCGCCACCGCATCGACGGCATTTCCACCCTTGCCAAGCATCGCCGCCCCTGCCCATGAAGCCACGGAATGATCCGCCGCCACCGCACCCCTGGCATAGACCTGTTGAGTTGGCTCACCATGATTCCGACGCCCAGCGAGCGTCACCAACGCGAGACAGTTGACCAGTATTCGATTGTTCATACACCGACTATACCCGCTCAGCGATCGGCACGGTCGATACGGTCGATACGGTCAAGATGATGCCGCCGAACGATCCAGAATCTTGGATCATTTTCATCAGGCCCACCCGGAATCGGCCCACGGAAGAACGCCTTACAGAACGAAGTCATCCCGTTCCACGCACGCACAACCCCATGCCCGCCGTCGTGTTGGTCGTGGCGAATCAAGCGGTACCCAAACAGATGGAACACCTGCCGCTTAAGCACGCCGGCGATATCACGATCGACATACAACGAGCCATGCCCAGCATCATCAATCCGATACACCCCGGGCAGATGAGCAATAATCCGATGAATCCATTCCTGCTTGCGAAGCCTCGCCGAGAACCCAAGCCAGCCTTCATCAATGTGGCGAACGATAAAGAATCCATCATCACCGACGCGCTTGGTCTCTTGCATATTGGGCAAAAACACCCGCCCGCGTACCGGCGAAACAATCTCTTGCCCGTTCTCAACCGCAATCGGTGTCACCTCTTGTTTGATCTTCTTGCCCGCAACTATCCCCGGGCATATCACAAAGTCATCGTGCTCAATGGCGTATCGATGACGGATATCAAATACCTTATACGCCTGATCCCCCACTGCCTTTCGCAACACATCGCCGGGCATTGTTTCATGAGCGAATGATCCAATCAGTGATCCGATCGGCAATATCCCACTCGCATGGAGCCCCGCCCAGATCACTGCCTCGTGCACGACGATCGATTGCGGATCGTTGTGCTGCCCGCCTTCAACGACAATCGCCACCGATCCAAGCTCGTTGGTGACGCGATCAATCACCAGCCCATCGAGTTCCTCTTCAAACCCGAGATAGATCGGCAACGGCATCTGCCTAGCAAACTCACGCGCCATGATCGAATCCTCAAACACCGCCACCGGCGGCGCATCCGAACTCGTCGTATGCAGATCCATCACAATCATCCGCTCGCTCTGCGCACGGATCGAACGCAACGCCGCGAGCAACTCTTGCATCTGCCCATGCTCAACACTCGTATCCTCAGGCATCGCGATCTGCTCATCGGTGAAAATCCGGTTCAGATCAAAGTCGATGTATCGTGCGTTTTCATCATCGCTATTGAGAGCCGGCAGATTCCCACCGAGCACCACCAACTGCCCGTGAAACCCGGTGGGTTCTTCTGCATTGAGTGTATCGAGCACCCGCATCGCCGCGATCAAGCCCGCTGGCTCATTGCCGTGTACGCCACCGATCACAACAAGCGTCGTTCCCCGATGATCATCAGACTCAAATCGCCCAAGCTCTCGCTTGGTCCATCGCGCACCGACATTGCTGAGTGAATTTCGATCATCAACTGATCGGACAAACTTGGTTTTGAGATCGTCGTTGGTGGACATCACCGATGCGTCCTCGCTTGCAAACTACCTGCACCGAATCATAGATATCATCGGCCAAAGACACGCCGATCTTCATCATCATTCTTGATCTTCAGTCCGCTGAGCGTTCGCCCGAAGCTGATCTTCGAGGAGCTGCCCGGCGATCCGCATGTAATCATGCTCTGTGACGATCCCAACGAGTTTGCCTCCCTCAACTACAGGCAAACACGATGTTCCGTGCTCCTTCATGCGTTCAATCGCATCGAGCGTGGATGTTTCGGGCGTTGCCGTCACCGGATCGCGTTCCATAATGTCGGCCACCGAAACCGCCCCCTTCGATCGCATCTTCGGGTCGGCAACCAGCTTCAAAATCGCCCGATAGCTCAGCAGCCCAACTAAGTTGTGCTTGTCATCCTCAACGGGGATATGACGGATTTTCTCCCATCCCATAATCGACGCAGCAAGATCAATCAACTCATCGGCCTGCACCGTGAACAAATCGGTCTGCATATATTGTCCGACCCGTTCATAGTGGCACTGCCAGTTGCCGCACTCATTGATATCCGCCAACGCCCACTCATGCACCGGCATGCCCGATGCCTGCCGTGCAATCGTCGCAGCCGTCAATGCCCCAAGCCGCTCGGCGCGGGTGCCAAAGTCATGAATCTTGGCAACCGAATCGAGCATCCACCGCGCACCGTTCTTGCCTGATGCGACACGAGCCTCGATGATGCCCATGTAGAGATCAATATCCCCTTGATCGATTGAGCAGGATTTGAGCCCAGCCTTGGCAAGCGGGATGAGTTCTTCAAGCAACAGATCACGCACCGAGATCGTTGTCTCATCCATCCAGTGCATTTTAAAATTGAGTCCGTACCTCGCCGAGGCGACAAAGTTCGCCCGTGTATGTTCAAACGGCATCCGCTCGATCAAATCTGGATACACCTTAGGCATCTGAATCATCAGCCCAAACCACAGCGCAGCATTGGCGACTTCATCAGCGATGCTCGGCCCAGCGGGCAACACCCGATTCTCGATCCGTAGGTGAGGCTTGCCATTGGTAATCCCATAGCACGGACGGTTCCACCGATACACCGTCGAGTTGTGCGTTTGCAATCCATAGAGCTTGGGCACTTCGCCGCGCTCAACCATCGCAATCGAATCTTCTTCTTTTTCAGAACCAAACAACGCACGGAACCGTGTCACATCATCTCGGTAAATCTCAAGCACCGATGATTCGACCCATTTCTCGCCGAACCGTACCCGCTTGAGCACATCGCGCTGCGATGGAATCTCTGCGCCAGAGGTATCGACAATCTGTTCAAAGATCGCGATCCGGGTTTCGTGCCAGAGCCGTTTTCCAAAGAGCACCGCCGAGTTGGCCGCCGCTGCCAAGGTTGGCGCGGTAATGAGCTGGGCACAGTTATAACTAATCGCAAAGTCCTCAGGGTTCACCTGGTAATGCAACTGAAACGAGGTATTGAGTGCTTCGACCATGATGTTATCATGAGTGAACTTAAGCTCGTCGATCCCTTTGATCTGCACATCGAACCGCCCGCCTTTGGCTTTGGATATCCGCTCGTTGAGCGCGTAATACCGTGGGCGAGGCGTGATGAACTCCATCGACAGATGTTCTTGCAAAATCGTGGGCAACATCCCGATCAGCACCGGACGGGCCTTGTGCTTGGCTGCTGCTTTGGCTGTCCGCCCCATCAAGTCATCGAGTTCATTGTGTACATCACAGAGCACCCCGCCTGTCAGCTCCATCGGCGACAGATTCAGTTCAAGGTTGTACCGACCGATCTCGGTCGTTGCCTTGGTTTCATTGAGCTCATCAAGAATCTCAGGCCCAACAGGCGCAGGCTGGCAGGCATCGTCGACCAGGGCGAGTTCCTGCTCTGCCCCGATCCGACGAATACCTGTTTCAATCATGCCTTTTTCGAGCATCATCTCGAGTGCATTGAGATCGCTGAGCACATGCCCGATGGTTGCACGGTGCTGCGAGCCGCCTTGCCCATCTTCGATTCCTTGCACACCCATACAAACATTTCCCTCACAAACAATCGCCCGATGGATAGATTCTCCACT
>JAESSR010000208.1 GCA_016764015.1 Phycisphaerales bacterium | reverse complement strand
AGCCCGATCGCGGCTTGGATCGCGATCACATTGGCAATGCCCATGTTCTGGATCGGGTTTATGGATCGCCAAAATATCTGGCTCGTCCCCGGGGTGGTCATCGTCCTGCTCGGCGCTTTGGTAGTAAAAGCACAAAGAACAGAAGACTCTGCATAACTCAGGGTGCCACTGCTTGACCGTCTTCGGCAAGCTGTGTCTTCTTTGAACCCAAAGAGCATGGCTTGTCCGCTTCGCGGATCAAACCATGGCACCCAGAAACTACTCATGATTCTTGACTGGGTGCCATGTAGGTGCCGTCCCGGCTCCTGCATGTCTTTGAATCTATAAACATGCAGGAGACTTCGTCACCTGAATGGCACCCGCTACTACTCAAGCTCAATCCCCTGATTCATTGCCACAATCCTTGCGTTGCGATGCATCATATCGAGCTTGGCTCGCTTCATGGCTGAGCCTACAAACGCTGCCCTTCGGGCTTCTTCATCCCAGCCGATGACCTCAAGCAGATCAAAGCTTGATCGGTCTGAGCGATACGCTGGGTTCGTACTCGTTATGAGTTCATCGCTTGGCTTTGGTGAGTTATGCGGGCACACCTCTTGGCAGATGTCGCAGCCATATATCCAATCGCCGATCTTTGATTGCAGATCATCGGCGATCGGCTCGCGATGTTCAATGGTCAGGTAGCTGATGCACCTACGGGCATCGACCTGGTGATCGGTGATGGCATCGGTCGGGCAGGCGTCGATGCACGCGGTGCATGAGCCACAATGATCAGTGATGGTTGGTTGATCGTCGGGCGCTACCGCATCGAGGGTCATGACGATGCCGCCGATGAACAGGTAGCTGCCGAGCTTTGGGTGGATGATCAGGGTGTGCTTACCGACCCACCCGATCCCGGCGCGTTGGGCGAGTTCTCGTTCGGGCACCGGCGCGGTATCGACAAAGACCTTGAATGATGCATCTGGATAGTGCTCGCGCAATCCATCAGCGAGTTTCATCAGCCGCTTTTTCATCAGCTTGTGATAATCTTTTCCACGCGCATACCGAGCGATCTTCCCACGCCCTTGTTCAATCGGTGGATCAACATTTTCCGATCGGCTCGTGTACACATCCCCAACCACGAGGATGGATTTTGCATCGTCGATGAGTTTCCCCGGATCGGTGCGCACATCCGTGTAGTTCTCCATCCACGCCATCGTGCCGTGCATTCCTTGAGCAAGCCAATCAATGAGCCCTTGACGATGGATGCTCGGATCGATTGTTGAGATGCCAGCGCACGCGAACCCTTGATCGGTCGCACGATTGATCAGATCAGATCCGAGTTGTTCTGGTGATTCAGGCACAGCCCAATCGTAGGTTCATTCGCTACACGAGCCCGATGCACAAGCTGCAGGAGCCGCATTCATCCAACTATAGAGCGTATCGGCTGCATGCTTGAGTACATCGTCAGCATCGAGACCATCGCCTGTGGTTTCCCAGAGCTTTGGATACTCATACACAATCCACCCATTGTAGTCCATCTCTCCCAATGCCTGGATGAACATCTTGAGTGGTAGCCTACCTTCACCGAGTTTGGTTGGGTTGCCGTCGGAATCGATGTCAGAGATTTTGATAACCTGAACACGATCACCCAAAAGCTTCACGCCATCGAGTGGGCACTCGCCGGACTGAAGTGATGACAATGTGTTGAAGGATACCTCAAGCCATTGCGAATCAACCGCATTGATGAGTTCAAGCAGTGCTTGGCTGTTGGCGAACGAGCCTGCGTTTTCAATGAGCACACGCACATCGGTGTTGCGTGCGGTCTGGGCTGCGAGCTTGAGCCGATCGCTCACACGACGCATGCTCCAGGTCTTTGGCTCGGCGGCAGGAAGATTGTTCCCAAACACACGCACGAATGATGTGCCGCTCCGATCGGCGAGATCGACATATGCTTTCACATCGCTCACGCCGGCTTCTTCGTTCTGGAAGATCCGACCAACTACTGGCGGGTTGATCATTTTGTCGAAGCTGATGCTCGAAGCAAAGGAGATCGGCTCAACACCTGCCTGAGCAAATACGGATTGGATAACGCCCGGCTCAATTCCGAATGGTTCAGATCCGATCTCGATGCTCTGATCATAAAAACTACGAAGCTCGACACCGAGATACCCGAACTTGGCCGCCTTATTGGCGACTTCTTCGAGGGTCCAGGTTGGGCAGGCGGTCGTCGAAAATGCAATCTTCATGGTCAGTTTCCTCATTCGGGTCGATTCCAGTCTTTCGAATCTACCAAGTATATGTCACCCCAACGGACAATGTATATGCCCTATGGTCGGCGTACACTCCCCATACACACTCTCGCTCGCACAAGGAATCACACATGTCCTGCCCACGCCACATCGAAGACTCCATCCATACCGATCTCAAAGACAAAATGACCTATACCGAGTTCCTTCGGCTCGACAAACTCCTCGATTCACAAGAAATCCATTCCGATCCGCCTCATCATGACGAAATGCTCTTCATCATCCAGCACCAGACCTCTGAACTCTGGCTCAAGCTCGTTATCCATGAAATGCGTGAGGCGTTGGAATACATCAAAGCGGACAAACTCGCACCATCTTTCAAAATCCTCGCCCGAATCAAGCATATTCAGGCGCAACTGCTCCACCAGTGGGATGTGCTGGCAACGCTGACACCATCTGAGTACACCCAGTTCCGATACGCCTTGGGCACAGGGTCTGGGTTCCAATCCATCCAGTACCGGGTTGTTGAGTACCTCTTAGGAAACAAAGACGCGAAGATGATCCCGGTGCACAAGCACGATCCTGGCGCGGTGGAACTGCTCACCAAAACACTCAATACCCCGAGCATCTATGACGAGTATTTGAGATTGCTCGCTCGGCGTGGCATGGCAATCCCACAAGAAGTACTCGATCGTGATATCACGACACCTCACCAGTCCAACCCAGGAGTGCTCGAAGTCTTCAAGACAATCTATACGCATCCCAAGGAATACTGGGAGGCCTACGAGATGGCAGAAAAACTCGTCGATATCGAGGAGATGTTCGCCCAGTGGCGATTCAGACATGTCAAGGTTGTTGAGCGCGTGATTGGATTCAAGAAAGGAACCGGAGGCTCTTCTGGTGTCCCATTTTTGCGAAAAATGGTCGATCACCAGTTCTTCCCCGAGCTTTGGGAAGTCAGGACGCATCTTTAATGAGCGCGCACATTGAACATATCAGAGCGGTTGTCGCAAGGCTCGGCAATGGCCCGTTGATTGAAACTGCAATCGTCGAACATATCCACCCGCTCTTCTCGCGTGTGCTCGAACGCAACGCACGCACCAATGAAATATACCTCGCCAATCATTCGCTCGGGCGCCCGATGGATGCGGTTGCAGATGAGGTTGTACACGCACTCGATGCGTGGTATGACGATCTTGATGGCGCGTGGGGGCTATGGATCGAACAGCGAGATCGGTATCGTCAGTCAATCGCAGAACTATTGAATCTCTCACAATGGGATGCAGTTGTTCCAAAGACGAGCGCCGGGCAGGGGCTACGGGCTGCGATCAATAGCTTGCCGAGCGCCAAACCCAATATTGTCTCCACGCGTGGCGAGTTTGACTCAATTGATTTCAACCTCAAGGCCTACGCCCACAAAGGGCGGGCAAGCGTGCAATGGGTCGAACCAGACACCGCCGGGCTGTACAGTTCGGACAATATCATCGCCGCGATCACAGATGAAACGGACCTTGTCGTCTGTTCGATGGTTTGCTTTGTGACTGGGCAACTGATTCCGGACCTTGATCGAGTGGTGAAAGCTGCACACAAACACAATGCGCTCGTATTGATCGATGCGTACCACGCCTTTGGGACGATCCCAATCGACTTTGCCCAGCTCGGTACAGATTTCCTGATCGCGGGCAACTACAAATACACGCGAGGCGGGGCCGGGGCGTGTTTCTTGGCGATCAACCCAAAGCACTTGCCTATAGATGGTGGTGTTCCACAGAGCGATGCGATCTTTACGACAGACACAGGGTGGTTCGCCAAGCAAGATACCTTTGCGTACCGTCGAACCGAGCTGCCAGAATATGCCCCCGGCGGCGACGCCTGGCTCGAGTCAACCCCGCCGCCTTTGGTGTATTTTCAGGCAAGCCCTGGGCTCGAACTCGTGTCGGCGATTGGTGTGAATCGCATCAGAGCGTATTCACTCGAACAACAATCATTCCTATGCAAAGAACTCATGAACCACTCGATTGAGCCTTTGGTCTTGGATCAGCGAGGCGCATTTATCTTGATCCCAGTGGATGATGGGACGCAGGCTATTGAATCACTCAAAGAACATGGTATCAATGCCGATGCCCGCCCGTGCCCGAATACTGGCAAGTGGTTGATTCGCTTGTGCCCTGATCTACTCAACACGCAAGAAGAGTTGAGCGAGGCTGCCAAACGCGTTGGCGTTGCACTCCATTGAGTTTAAGCGGAGGTAGCCGCAGGCTCATCCATAGGCAGCGTGAGCATAAAATCCGTTCCTTTTCCGGGTTCGGTAAGAAGCTCAAGTCGCCCGTGATGGGCTTGGATAACTCGTCTCGCGGTTGGTAATCCGAGCCCGGTGCCTCCGGATTTGGTGGTGAAATATGGGCGAAATATCTTCGACCGCGTTTTGTCATCCATACCCGGGCCGGTGTCGATGACATGAATCCGGACTGCGGATGCTGACTCTGCCCTTGCTTGTTCGTCCTCGATCTGTTCCACACGGAGAATCAACTCTCGGTTCACGGGCTCAACCCCCTCCACCCCCTCCATCGCGTGTACCGCGTTGAGCATCAGATTGAGAATGGCTTGCTTGAGATGGTTCGCATCAACCGGGATCTTTGGATTGCGTGGATCCGTCTCAACACGCAACCTGACACCCGCACCCTCGGCCATCGGGGAGAAAAAATCTGCGAGTTCCTCGATGACTATATTGATTGGTTGCAAGGAGATCGTGAGCCTGAGCTCGCCGGCGTATTCGAGGAAGTCTTCTAGAATTCCACGCAATCGTTCTGTTTCCCGTCCGAGCGCGTCGATCCTACGGATGATCCGCGAGCGATCATGCTCTTCGATCGGGAGGTCTTGGATTGATTCACTGAGCAACTGGGCATTGAGCCCGATGGTCGAGAGCGGGTTTTTTATCTCATGGGCGAGCCCGCCGGTCATCGACCCGATCTCGGCGAGGTGCTCCGCTGCAAGTGCTCTGCGATGAGCATGATGCTCGCGAGCATGCGAAAGCTTGATTCGACGAGCAACGAGCATGTACGCGGCAACCCCACCAAGCAACACGCCTGCGATAAAAGCAATCGATATAGCCATTAACTCTGCACCATCATTCGACCATCAACTTTGCCTCTTGGCACGCGGCTATTCCTCGGCATCGACACCAGCAAACGCTGATAGACATCCAAGCTCCCACCCGGCGCGGGAATAACCATTGCAATGGTACGGAACAAATCACTCTGAATCTATCCACCCGAACACAACATCGGACTGACATTCGATCAACTGCTATCGCCTTGGCGTGCGGGAATAGGTCTTGCGAGGAATGACCACCTCAGGAACATCATCCGTAGGTTCTTCGCTAACCTTATGAATTTTGGTTGCACGCCAACCTTTATCATTTTTCTCTGCGTCATAGCACACCGCTGAGCCATCTTTGAGCACACGGAATCCGTCGCCCTCGATGACTGTAAAATGTACAAAGATATCTTGTTCGTCGGGTCCAACAATGAACCCGAATCCCTTTCGGGGATCAAACCACTTCACAGTGCCGTGAACCTCATTGAGATGTGTTGAATCATTATCCGTCATGTCATACCCCCGGGTGGCATACCCGGACCTTTCCGCAAAACATCCAGCGGAGTAGCCTACGAAAGGAAGTGTGCAACACACGCTGCAAACTCGACACACACACGATACCCCACCGCGTGCAAATCCAACTCATGCACCCATTTCGATACGAAGATCGAGTCCCCGGGTGGCTGGTGGTTCTGAAATACGAACAAACCCAACAAAAGAGCTCTGTCCAGACCGCCCACGAGACCTCGGCGTGTCATGCCCCCAGCATACCAGAATATCGCTGCGCGTCAAATAGCCCAGCGAGACAGAGTGTCTCGCTGGGCTTATATCTGTTCAAAAATCTGCTATATTGCCCTTCCGATGGGCTTAATCACTCCGCAGAGGCTTTTTCACCGCGTTGGCGAGGTTTTCCACCACGGCGACGGCGAGGCTTATCTTCGCCCTCATTTCCGTCATCACGGTCGCCTTCACCTCTTCCTTCGCCCCTTGGTTTCTCTTCAAAGTTCGGGTCGGCGCGCTTGATCGAGAGCTTGATGCGTCCCTGATCGTCGACCATCATGACCTTGACCTTGACGATATCGCCGAGGGAAACAACATCGTGGACATTATCCACAAAGCCGTCGGCGAGTTCCGAGATATGACACATGCCATCGGTGCCCGGTGCGATCTCGATGAACGCGCCGAAGTCCTTAACCGAGACAACCTTGCCCTCGTAGACGGTGCCCGGACGGACATCTTCGCAGAGTGCAGCGATCTCGGCTTCGGCGTTTTCGACATTCTCGCGGTTGGTCGAGGAGACCATCACGGTGCCGTCGTCTTCGACATCGACATTAACGGAGTACTTGTCCTGCAACGCACGGATTGTCTTGCCACCAGGGCCGATGAGCTTGCCGATCTTTTCGACTTCGATCTTGAGCTGGATCATCATCGGAGCATACTTGGAGGTTGTCTCGCGTGGTGCCGCGATGACTTCTTCCATCGCTTCGATGATTTCGATACGACCGACGAGAGCCTGCTCGAAGATTTCTTCGACCTGGCTGAGGACCAAACCACGAGCCTTAAGATCGAGCTGGATGCCGGTGATGCCGTCACGGGTGCCTGAGACTT
>JAESSR010000207.1 GCA_016764015.1 Phycisphaerales bacterium | reverse complement strand
TTTGTTAAGTAAGATTGCATGTTTCTTTAACATACATCAACTACTCGTTTGTGCCTGCAAACTTGGTGTTTGGGTGGCTTTATGGGGACTTGTTTTATTTGAGTATGCGGAAGGTCTTTGGGTAGCGGAAGAACTCGCCTCGGTTGGCGGCGACGGCGGCATAGATCATGCCTATGGCACCGACGATGGGGATGGCGATGAGGAAGATTGCGGACAGGCCACAGGTGAAGACGGCTCCGATCCCGAGGATAAGAGCCCAGATGAAGAGTGAGATCTGGAAGTTGACGGCTTCGCGCCCGTGATCATCAAGGAATGGGGATTCATCTTTTTTGATCATCCACATGATGAGTACAGCGATGAATGAGATTGGGCCGCCAACGCCGGTGAGGTTGAGCAGGAGGGTGAGGTGCATGAACATTGCGAATGTTCGTTCGTCGGTGGAGGCGTCTGGATCGAAGGCTTTGCCTTGGGCGTTGAGTGGAGGATCGCGGTAGTCAGCGTGTTGGTTTGGTTGGTTTTCGTTGCTCATGACCCATTATCCTAGAGCGGGGGTGGTCCCGCAAGTTGTGATTGGGGAAATAGGGGTGGGGATTTCATTGAAAAACCGGGCGCAGGGCCCGGTTCTGGAAGATGGAGGATGAGATCGGCCTCGATTAGCGTCTTCGGCGAGTGATGAGGGTTGAGCCTGTGAGGAGGAGTAGGGCGGTGGAAGCCGGGGCAGGGATTACGGTGACGGTGATGTTGTGGGCGGCGAGGGAGGGGTTGATGAGGTTTTCAACGCCAGTGGCAGAGGAGACACTCTTTGCGTAATAGTGATATTCGCCAGCTTCGAGTGTGAGGGTTGCATGGATATCGAGTGAGTCGTCGGCCGAGCGGGCAAAGAAGAAGTTTTCAAGGTCGGTGTTTAGGAATGCGACTTCTGATACTCCCCAGTTTCCAGTGCTTGAGAGGGTGCCATCGATTTGGAATGTCGTCGTCTCATCGATGGTAAAGAAGATATGCGTACCCACCGCTGCTGTACTCCAAGAACTTCCGTTGAAGACATTGAGTGCAGCGTTCGATGAGACCGATGCTTGCGATTGAAATATTGAGTCGGAGAAACTTGACGAGTAGATCATCGTGCTGTGTGCAAGCCCGGCGTTGCCCATTGTGACGGTGTGATCCAGATCCCCTGAGAAGATAGGGTTGCCATTCGGGAGGTATAAGACAGCATATGTATCTGCGACGATTCCTTCGCGAACATATGAGACGACCCGCGCGAATCGTTGGTCATCTATGTTTATGATTCCTGCTGGGGCGATGGTAGTGAGGCAGAGCGGGATGATGAGTACGGCGGTTTTCATGGTGGGTTCCTAAAGGTACAATGTGCATTTGTATCGATAGCCTTGTATCGATTGGATTGTAGTGTTTTCATGAATAGTTATAATGTGGGTATATAAAAACACTACTGCGCCGGGGACGGCGAGTAGTGGCACCCTGATTTTGGTATTGTTCGTGAGCGGGGGGTTAGTTGCCGAAGAGGTTCTTTTGGGCGAACATGCCTTGGGCTTCGAAGTATTCGAGGGCTTCTTCGGTGGATTTGAAGACCTTTGTTGCGGTCTCTGTAATGAATGGTGATGGGTTCTTGCTTGGTTTCCAGACCACATAGACCTCTTTGGCGTGCTCCCAGGCGTGCTGGAGTTCGCGTTCTACGCCGCTGGATAAGGCGGGGATGACCTTGCCGGTGTCGGAGATGAGTTCGGGGACGAGGCTCACGATCATGTCTGATTGGTCGATGAGTTTGAAGTCTCGCATGTAGATTTGGCCATCAACATCGCCAGCGATGTCGAGGACCTCTCGGGTGGTCATGCGGATTGGATCAAGCTGTTGCTCTACGCCACCGAGTTGGTGGGGTTGGTGATCGAAGAAGTCTTTGCCTTCTTTGGCAGCGTCGAGGGCGCGGTCGAGGAGGAGTTTTTCGTCGACATCACCCGGATCGAAAGTAATGAAGTGTTCGGCGAGCTTGGCGCGGAAGGCATCGATCTCGGCCATCACTTCGGGCATGTCGATGACATGGGACATCGGGAAGGATGGGTAGACCTTTTTCATCTCTGGTCGGCAGAGGAGTTGGAAGATGGTCTTTGAGGTTTGTGAGTATCGGCCTCGGGCGACGATGTAGAATTTTGAGCCCGGGATTGCCTGGGCCATGAGTTCGGTGGCGAGGATTTCTTCTTCGCGCCAGACCATGCAGTCTTTGAGGGTGGCGTCGATGTCGTGCTTGGCGTGAAGCTTTTGGTGGACGACTTCGATGTTGTCGACGAGGCAGATGAAGACATCGGGTTTGAGTTTGGTGATTTGGTCGAAATCGAAGGCGGAGAACAAGCCGTGACGCCAGCGGAAGGTGGCGTGGGTGTTGACGAGCATGTTATCTTGGCCGCGGGATTCGGAGATGATGTCTTTGAAGGCTGCTCTGCGGAGCGAGTTGAGTCGGGAGATGGGGAGATCGAGGATGCGTCCTGAGCGGATGTCGAGCGCTTCGTCGTACATCATGTTGCCGACATGGTACATGGGGAGGGATTCGCCCTGCGATGCGGCGAAATCGCTGACATCTTTGAGGTATGATTTTTTGTCCATTCCGACTTGGCCGGTGATGATTGCGCGCATGTGTTTCTCCCGTTCTTTGAGGGGAGATCATAGTCTCGGGTCTTTGCTGGGCATGCGCGGGGAGCGGGTTGGCGGTGTGTTCTTTTGGAAAAACTGGTGGATTGGTTGGTATTCGAGCAGATTGGTCCCATACTAAGGGTACCCACCTTGCGAGCGTGTCCAGAGCGACCCTCCTGCGACGCGTCTTGAACGCCTCGCCACACCACCTAAATCGGAGAATATTGATGCTAACTGCCAACGCCACCCGTACGATTGTTCTGTTGTCTTCCCTGTCCACTGTCGCGATGAGTGACATAACCAGTCTGGAAGCCTATATGAATTTGGAGAACAATACCTTCATTGAATTCGGCGATCCAAACATTGTAATTCAACAGCAATTCGGCGGTCCATTTGATCTGGTTCTTACGCCGGAGACGGGGTTTGATGGACAAGCATTGCGTTCCTTTGGTGGCAATATCACCAACCTGAGCCAGGATCAGTTTGCACACTCGTTGAACACAACGGTGCTCAATACGAGTGCCGCCGGATTTGATTACACTTCGACAGCAAATGCAGAGTCCATGCTGGGGTCAGGGAACCTGAACTCCATTGAACTTGGCACTTCGATTGATCTCTTGATGACCTTTAGTGTTGATACTGTACTCGATATTTTTCTGCGTATCGATTTCCAAGATATCAACAATGCGGATATCTTTGCCGAGTTTGAGGTCGACGGATTGCAAGGAGTCCCGGCTGGCCGAATCGAGATCGAGAACCCAACCTCCGACGGGTTCATCGAACTCACACTTCAGGCAACCGTCTTGGCGGGTGGTACTTTTACGCTCAGCTCGGGCGGATTTCTGGGGCTTCCGCCGCTTGACCACGACGAGACGCTTTCTTCGGGCGATCTTGTCATGACCGCGATTGTGCGGGTTGTGCCGGCGCCGGGGGGGTTGGTAGTATTTGGCGGGCTTGGGATACTGACGGTGCGCCGGCGGCGGTAGGGAAAAAGCCGGGGGCGTGCCCATCGGCCATGATCAAGAGATGCTACAATGCGAGCGTTCACCTTTTCCCTCCAACAAGCGGAGCATTTCATGGCCATTCTCGTTGATAAGAACACCAAAGTCATCTGTCAAGGCATTACCGGCGCGTTCGGCGCGATCCATACCAAGGGGTGCTTCAACTATGGCACCAACATGGTTGGCGGGGTGACCCCGGGCAAGGGCGGGCAGAGCGATGCCAACGGGTTGCCGATCTTTAATACGGTTCGTCAGGCGGTCGAGGCGACGGGCGCGGACGCGACGATGATCTTTGTGCCGCCGGCGTTTTGTGTGGATGCGATGCTCGAAGCGATGGATGCGGGGATTCGATTGATCTGCTGTATTACCGAGGGTGTGCCGGTCAATGACATGATCATGATTCGTCGTGTGATGGATGATCGCAACGCGGCTGCTCGCGGTGCGGACTCTGCACATTCGACCGAGTTGTTCACGCTGATTGGGCCAAACTGTCCGGGGATTATTACTCCTGGACCTAAGACCGGCGATGATACTGCTGAATCACACTACACCGATGCAGGGTGCAAGATTGGGATCATGCCTGGGTATATCCATACGCATGTGTCTGAAGCACCGACCGGGAAGTCGATCGGGATTGTTTCGCGTTCGGGTACGCTGACTTATGAAGCGGTGTGGCAGACCTCGCAGCTTGGGATGGCGCAATCGACCTGTGTCGGTATCGGCGGCGATCCGGTTCGTGGGATTAACCACATTGATTGCTTGCGGATGTTCCAAGAAGACCCGGATACCGATGTGA
>JAESSR010000206.1 GCA_016764015.1 Phycisphaerales bacterium | reverse complement strand
CAAGATCACGGAGCGATCCATCAACGCCACGGATGAATGCTGGCGGATGACCGCCTGAGGCATATTCGACGATTCCGCGGTCATGGTCAACACGGAGGCAGACTGCTGTTGCATAAATTGAATGTTTGGCGAGCGTGAGATGGACATATTTATTGAGTTTGGAGAGGAGTTCACCCGGTGAAATTTCAGGATTTTCTGCGAAACAGATGTCGATCTCGCCGTGCAGACGGTTGACGGTCAGGGCGGCTGGAATGCCGTGCCCTGTCACATCGATAATCACGACCGAGAGTTTTTCGCCATGCTCATCTGTTGCTTCGGAGACCTTCGTGTACAGGTAATCACCCCCGATTTGTTGCATGGGTTCGTATTGGTATGCGTAGCGAAGGCTGCCCGTGCTCTTTGGCGCTGGGTATAGTGCTTCGTGGACTTGACGGGCGTAGGCGAGTTCTTGGCGGAGCATGCCGTAGCGTTTGGAGAGGAATGTATGGGTTGCTCTTTGGACTCTTTGGGAATGCTTGATACCCGTGATAAAGATGCCGGGCACAGCCATTCCGACGAGTGCAATCGTCCAAAATACTGATATACCAACGCCATCGTTCTCGATCACTACATGCGTAAACAAACTCGCCAATGCGATGATTACAACCGGCACAATTGCTTGACGAACAGTCCACGGGAACAAACAGCAGGCAATGAGATGAGCTGCTAAAAACGACCACAGTTCAATGCCACCGGGTAAATCCATTATACGGATACCAACGCCGAGTGCCCCGTCGAGCAGGATTAAGCCCATCGACATATACACAACGGTTTTGGTTGAAACTTTCCTTTTGAGAACCATCAACAACGCGCCTGTGTAAGCACCGAACCATGTTATGGATGTGAAAATGAAGAAAGCCCGAACCCAAGCATCCGAAAAGATACTGGCAAATGTGGCATTGGTGACAGCCATAACAATGGTCAATCCAAGCAGTAGTAGATTGATACCACCCCATACAGATATGAACCAGATCATGCGTTTACGGAGGAGCTCATCGGTCTCTATGGTGAATGATCGGCGAAACTCTGTTGTCTCAAATGATGCTGTTGTCAATCCTTGCTCCTCAAAGCTCGCTCGGGTAATGAGTATTGGGATTACGCCCTGTAGAGTTCCACTATAAGGATATCGTCTGATGCGGATCCTGCACGCCTATTTTCGACATCTGTGAGAATCTTCTCAGGCCAACGCTGTGCTTGTTCGTTCCAATCCTCTTTAAGGACCCGTTCAACGCCTTGGGTTGTGTATAACTCGCCTCTTTGATTCAGAGACTCGGAGACGCCATCAGTGTAGGCGATGAGAGAATCTCCGGGTTCAAAGGCATGTTCTTCAACGATTGGTTTGAGTTCATCGCCAACGCCTACTCCGAGGACTGGTGCTGTGGAATCAAAGCGTTGGGTTGTACCACGGGCGCTGCGAAGGATGGCCGAGGGATGCCCTGCATTGGCGATTCGGATGATCCCATGCTCTGGATCTGCACGCATGGCGACGGCTGTGACGAGCACGGCTGCATCGGCGAGTGTGAGACAGATGTATCGATCGAGCTTGGTGAGCAACTCGCCAGGCCCAATGGTTGGTTCTTCACCCATAATCCGCATGAGTTCGCCCTGAAGGCGGTTTGCGGTCAGGGCTGCGGAGAGCCCGTGCCCGGTGACATCAAAGAGCACGATTGTGACTGGAGACAGTGCATCACTTGGGCGTTCGATGGATGCGAAGATTGAATCGCCTCCGATTTGGCTCATCGGGCGATAGGCGTAGGTGAACCGGATGTCGCCGGAGGATTTGGGCTTTGGAAACCCGCGTTCATGGATATTCTTTGCGGCTTGGACCTCTTCGCGGACCTCGTTGTACTTGGTCTGAAGAAAATGGAGTTTGAACTGGTCTTGCAGGCGTGAGGACCGGAAGAAGGAAATCATGACGCCGGGGACGGCGACAGCGATATAGGCGAAAATGGACGCGGGGATCGAAAACTCCTCGGCGTGGTGAGTGAAGAACAGGCTCAGAACTGCGCCAAGAATCCAGATGGCACTCAGCCCGAGGGTTTGGCGTGGAGTCCAGGGAAGAAGGAGGGCGCCCAAGGTGAGCCCAATGAGCACGCCGATAATCGTGTCGGCGTCTGGGCTGGGGTCTTTGTAGATCACCCACCGGACAATCGCAACAAGCCCTTCGGCAGTAATGATGAGCAGGGAGATGCGAACGCACCAGACTTTGGTTGGATTTCCGAAGTAGACGATCCCGGCAGCGAAGAGATAAAAGGCGGCCCAGACAATACCCACGACGAGGAAGGCGACATCGATCGATTCAACCCGCATGGACTGCATAACGATGACAACAACGCCAAGCAGCGCGAGGAGCCCTAGGAACTGGGCAGTATTTCGACGGACCTCGGCCTCGTCGAGACTATTGACGAGATGACTTGTGTCTACCTTCAGCACAGCACCGACGAGTTCTTGAGTTTGTTTGTGCATGCAAACAAGTATATGCAATCACTGATCGGGCTGCAAGGTTATTAGAGGCTCTGATCACGATTCTTGCCGGGCACCCAAAGAACATCATTCTTACCATTGGCGTTGGCGACTCTGGCGAGCACAAAGAGCAGGTCTGAGAGGCGGTTGAGGTAGTGCATCGTCAAGATTGAAGTTTCATGGGGTTCAAGCTCGATGAGATGGGCAAGCGCCCGCTCGGCTCGTCGGCAGACCGTTCGTGCGACATGGAGATCCGCGGAGAGCTTAGACCCGCCGGGGAGAATGAAACTGGTGAGTGATTCGAGATCAGCGTTGAACTCGTCGATGAGGTCTTCGAGTTTTTTCACCTGAGGCTCAGTGATCCTCAGAGCGGCATCGGGGGCTTCGTTTGGTGTGATCGGTGTGCACAGATCTGCACCAAGATCGAAGAGGTCGTGCTGGATGAGTTGGAGTGGGTCGATGAGCGTTCGGCAGGTGTCTTGAGCGGTTGCCAATGCGAGCCCAAGGAAGGCGTTTGCCTCATCGACTGAGCCGTAGGCTTCTACGCGAGGGTGAGACTTGGCGACGCGTTGACCTGTGCCGAGCCCAGTGGTGCCCTGATCGCCGGTGCGGGTGTAGATTTTGGTAAGCTTGACCATATAGCGTATTCTATCTGACAAATCGGGTGCTCGTCGGATAGGGTACTGTTCATTCCTGAAAAGTTTGTCCAGCATTGAAGAGGACTATGGCTGATCTATCCCAATCTAATCCGAACCAAATGATTGAGATCAATGCTCCACGAGCGGTTGAGCGAGGGATCACACGGGTATGGAAGGCGCGATCTGATGAACGACTCAGCGGCGAGTTGATTGACCGGGTGCTGCTCGCACGCGGGATTCAACCTGATGAGCAGGGGCAGGCGTTCTTGAATCCGTCGCTCAAAGAGATGCACGATCCGTCGTTGATTCCGGATTTGGATCGGGCTGCGACCCGGATTCTTGAAGCCGTCGATCGAGATGAGTTGATTGTGATCTTCGGGGATTACGATGTTGATGGGGTGACGGCTTCTGCGATTTTGATTCATCTGATCCGTGCGATCAAGCCCGAGGCAAAGATCGAGTCGTACATCCCCCACCGGCTTGATGAAGGATATGGGATCAATAGTGATGCGATCCGCAAGCTGGACGATGATGGCGCACGGGTGATTGTTTCTGTTGATTGTGGGATCACCGCGATTGAGCCTGCGTTGGTTGCTAAAGAGCTGGGCATTGATCTGATTATTACGGATCATCACAATCCTCCGGCGACAATGGCTGATCTGCCCGATGCGTTTGCGGTTGTTCATCCTCGGCGACCAGATTCGAAGTACCCGTTTGGAGAGTTATGCGGCGCGGGTGTGGCGTACAAACTCGCGTGGCGGATGGCGACGATGGACGCTGGGGACAAGCGAGTCTCGGCGTCGATGCGTACGGTGCTGATTGATTTGCTCGGGTTCGCGGCGTTGGGTTCGATTGCTGATATTGTGCCTTTGGTTGATGAGAACCGGGTGATTGTCAAGCACGGGCTCTCGCGGATACCGTCGTTGCCTAACGAGGGATTGCAGGCGTTGATTCGTGCGTCTGGTCTTGATTCTGAAAAGATCGATACAGAAGCGATCGGGTTTCGGCTCGCACCTCGGCTCAATGCGATCGGACGATTGGGACACGCACGCGATGCCCTTGAACTCATGTGCGATGCAACTGGAAATCGAGCTGTAGAACTTGCTGAGGAGTTATCGCGGATCAACGATGAGCGAAAAAAACAAGAACTCGCGACTGTGTCGCAAGCTGTGGAGATGGCGATCGCTGCGGGGATGACCGGAGTAGACCAACGAGCGATCGTGCTGGCGCATGAGGGTTGGCATCCTGGGATTGTGGGAATTGTGTGCTCGCGATTGGTGGATCGGTTCGCGCGCCCAACGATTTTGATGCAACGAACAAAGAACGGATGTAAAGGATCTGGGCGGAGCATCGAAGGTTTCAACTTGCATGCAGGGCTAGATGCTTGCAAGGATTTGTTGGGCACCTACGGCGGGCATGACATGGCTGCGGGGATGAAGTGCGAGCTTGATCAGTTTGATGCGTTTGCAGATGCGTTTATTTCGTATTCCAATGCGGAACTTGAGCCTACTGATTTGGTGCATCATGCCAAGTATGACTGTATTGCTGATATAGCGGAGCTCACACCGACGGCTGTGCGTCAGCTCGATCTGCTCGCACCCTTCGGTGCTGGTAATCGACAGGTTCGATTGCGGATCAATGGGCTCAAACTCAACGGGCCGCCGACTCCGATGGGAAAAACGGGGAGTCATCTGTCGATGCGGGTTGGTTCTCGAACGCAGGCTGGACCGATGATTCGGGTCGTGGCATGGAACTGGGCTCGGCATCTTGTACATATCCCCGGGGGGGCACCTGTTGAGATGATTGTTGAGCCGAAGATTTCGACCTGGAATGGAAACACCCGCGTCGAACCAGTGTTGGTCGATCTGCGGGTGGTGTAATCGATCATATTGTCAATATGGACTGTTTGGGATTACTCCGTCTGCACCGCAGCGAACGAACCGTTGCTGAGTTGATCGAGCATCTGTGAATAGCGTAGGTTGGCTGGTTCGAGCTTGACCGCTTGGGCGATGCTGGCGAACGCCTGTAAGTGCTGGTCGAGATTGTTGAGGATCACTGCGCGGAATGCGTAGATGCCTGCATCCATAGGGGAGTTGGCGAGTGCCTTGTTGATTGCATCGAGTGAAGATTTATGATCTTCTGCTTGGCGATAATACATTGCATAAAGCAGGTAGCCTTCATGTGAGCTCGGAGAAATCGCGACCACGCGTGATGCGGCTTTACGAACAGTCCGCATGTCTTCGATGACAAATGAAGCGTTGGCGAGTCCGATCCAAGAATCAATATCGCTCTTGCCTTCGGAGGTTGAGAGCAACTCTTGGTAAATGGTGCGGGCTTCAACTGGACGCCCGGTATTGAAGAGGGATTTGGCGTGGAGCACTTTGAGGTCTCTGCGATCTGTATTCGCTGATTTCTTGAGTAGCAGCGAGATGTTGCTTTCAGCTGCGCCGAACTCGCCGGCGAGCATTTGCGCGTGGATCAGGTCTTCCATGATCCCCTCGTCGTCTGGGGCGAGCAGACGGGCGTTGTTGAACATTTTGACTGCGGTTTCATGATCGTGCTCGAGGAGCGCGATGTGACCCAAGGCTTGACGGATGCCCGCGTTGTTCTGAGCCATTGGGATGGTGCCGAGATATATCTTGGCTTCTTCGATTCTGTTGAGATCGATGAGCGTCTCTGCTGCAGCGACGGCATACGCGGGGTTGTAATCATCGAACTCACAGGCATTCTCAAAGTGAGTATATGCGAGTTCTGGTTCGTTAATCCGTTCGTAGACGACCGCGAGATAGTAGTGGGCATCGGACTCTTCGGGATCAAGTGTCGCTGCGGTATTGAGAGATTTGAGCGCGTTGCCTAGATCTCCCATTTCTATCTGGATGCGTCCTTTGAGCACATGCGATTTCACAACAGTGTCGTTAATCGAAAGCGAGTAGTCTACTTTTCGCATTGCCTTTTCAAGATCACCAGCGAGGAATGCCTGGCGGGCGAGTTCCCATTCGGTGGCGCTCTTGAGAAAACTCATTCGTTCCTTGGCGAGCGATACGCCCTGGCGGGTGTAGTTGCCCTGCCCTGAACATCCTGCGAGGGTTGCGAGTAGCAGTGTCGAGGTGATAAGAACTGTGTGGGCCTTGGTTATGCGCATTTGAGTGCTCCTGAGGGTTGGTTTGGACAGCATTGATGTCGGCCCGATATCCTTACGAGTACAGCAAGAAGCTGAGATCGTCCGTGAAAACGCGGATAATCTCAGCCTCTGGACTGGTCAGAATCGATGCTGCTCAGCATCGAGGATTACTCGGAATCAACTGGCACTTCGGTGAAGACTGCTTCTGGATCATCTGACTCACTCTCGGTGCTTGAAGCAACGAAATCGAAGCCCAATGGCCAATCGAGATGCAATGCGCCGCCGCCTGGCAGTGGGATGATGAGCTGGCCATCAAACTTCTCTGCTGCAACCGTGAAAGTTGATTCAGATGAATCCATTTCTTCTGTAGGAGACATGTTCTCAGTCATCGGTGTGAAATCAACCGCTGTTTGCTCGCCGGTGACGATTGACTTCATCTGATCGAACTCTGGAACGGTTGTAGTCTGTGCGATTGAATCTGGAATGGCATTTGTCGTTGACTCGCCCATTGGTGCATCGAGTGCGACTTGGGAGTATGTCTCGGCTTGCACAAACTCTAGTGAATCGACGCGTTCGGTGAAGAATTCATCGCTCACGGTAGGATCAAGATCGAATGATGCGTCGGAGACGGTATCGGTTTCTACTTCTGTGATTGAATCATCGAACGATTCATCAGGAACGAAATCCTCATCCGAGCTTGGATCGAACTTCATCTCTTCGACGGGCTCGTCGTGTGATGCAACATCGGAGCCTACAGGTGAATCGGTGAAGAATGGATTGACCGTGTTCGGACTCACTACGGCTGTTGAAGTGCCACCGAAGTGGAGTTCGTTATGTATCATGCCTTCCATGAGTGATCGGCTTGGCATGGTGCGGAACTGTGAAGTCAGCTCTGAACGCAACGAACGGGCATCGGGTGACATCGGCATCAGGCGAAGTGCGCGATCGACCTTGTCGAGTGCTTCATTTCCCTTGCCTTCGTCGGCAAACTGGCGTGCCTCGATGAGGAACTGACCAACGCGGCGTTCGCGTGACCATGGGAGCAGACCCTTGCGAGCACCGTAGCGTGCGTGCTCGATGTACTGGTTGCCCATGTCGCCGGCTTCTTCAAGGACCGTATCGTTTACGATTGATGGCGTGATGAGGAAGATGATTTCTGAGCGACGGGTTTCGTCGTCGTTGCCTTTGAATGCACTGCCGACGAGTGGGATATCGCCGAGGACTGGCACCTGACGGCGGGTAGCGCTGGTGGTTTCGGTGAAGAGGCCGCCGAGCACGACTGTCTGACCATCACGGACCATGACATTGGTGTTCATTTCGGTGGTTTCTTCGTCAGGGATTGTCACATTGTTGCCGGCACCGTCTGAGACCTGGCGAAGCGTGAAGCTTGATACCTGCGGACGCAGTTCGAGACGGATCAATCCGTTTTTCGAAACGAACGGGCGTACGGCGAGTTGCGTGCCAACATTGAGGAACTCAACTGATTGTGTGGTTGATGTATTGGTTGTTGTGCTGTTGAGATAGCCCACGCGTGTCCCAACGAGCACGCGTGCTGGTTGGCGGTTAAGCGTGAGGAGCTTTGGATTTGAAACGACTGTCACATCGGTGACTTCGTCGAGCACTCGGAGGAACACGCCAACATCGCCATTGACGAATCCTGCTTTGAGAGATGCTCGCCCTGATGTGTTGCCGACTGTTGAGCTTACGCCTGAGCCATGCCCGTTGGGGGCATTGACCTTTGTGCCGTCAATTGTTTCGCCAGCGCCTGAGATGAGACCATCGACGACGCTGAGTGGACCGCCGGTGCCTACGAAGTCTGTGAAGTCGAGATTCTGGATCAGTGCGAAGTCCATACCGAATGCGTTTGCTTCATTGAGCGTGGTCTGCAGGATAGTGGCTTCGACGAGGATCTGTACTGGCTTTGTGTCGAGTTCTGCGATGAGTGACAAGATTTCGTCGATGTTCTCTTCAAAGTCATGGACAACGAGGGTTGCCGTGTTTGCGTAGTTATCTGCACCTGCGGGGACGCCAGCGGTGATGGTGAACGCTTTGGTTTGTGCGTTTGTAGTAATCGAACCTGTTTCAGAGAGGAGCATCTTTGCGAACTCGCCGGCGTCGGTTGCGTTGAGGTAGTCGAGTGTGATCACTCGTGTGATTGCCTTACGGGAGAGGGCTTCGAACTCAGCGAGTTCTTCAGCCGTGTAGACATAGATGAAGTTGCCTTTTTCGATGTAGCCATATCCGTTTACATGAAGGATGGAATCGAGCGCTTCGTAGAAGGTGACGCCGTAGAGGTCAGCGGTGACCGATGCTTGGACATTGTTCGAGCTGATGATGTTTCGTGAGGACTGGATCGAAAGAAGCTGAAGGATGTTGCCAAGGTCTTCGTTGTTCACATGAAGATCGACAAGGTCATACTCAGAGACATCAACAGAACCAGCAAGGCTTGCGAGGTCTTCCTCATTTGTGGTTTGTTGTCCTTCACCGAGTCCATCGCTGTACGCATCTTCGTACTCCCCTCCGAACTCGTCTTCGGGAGCCTGCTCTTGGGTGGCTGCCTTGGCTTGGCTTTTGAGAGCTGCGAGGAGACCGAACCCACCTGAGTCCTGAGCGTTTGCAGCTCCCGCGATCATTGACAGTGCCAATGCGGGCATAATCCCGTTACGGAGGCTCAGACGAAGGAGATTCGCTGTGAAGGTACGATTGGTGTCTTGATTGTTCATCTGGTGTGTCCTCGGCGTGGTGCGTTTTTTTGCCAGTACTTGTTTAATCCCGTCGTCCGGGTATATTGCTGCAATTGAATCGGCGGATTGAGCATGTCACTTTGCGTAGAGTTTGTGCTTTCGGCAATCATGTGGCGTTATAGATCAACCTTGGAGGGCCTATAACACGATCTGCTCAACTATTCTGGTGATTGTGAATGGTGCTGGGTCCCTTCGGATTCTTCAGGCAATAGGGTTTCAATCTCGGGTATTGACTCGTTTATCTCATCTTGATCTTGGTCATCTTGTTGAGATTGTAATTGCTCAAGGGCACCGGTCACTATCTGATCTGATTGGTCAGCCAGATCAGATTGGACTGATTGGTCATCGGGCACCATCGTTTCCCTCGGATCGGCGTAGGCACTGCGGGGGATGTCTGTGACAAGGCGGAGCTTGGACCAGATCAGTACACCTGCGAGCATTCCTAGGCAGAGGACAACCGAGAGATTCCGTGTGTGCTTGGCAAAGCTGTGTGTGTGTTTAGATTTCGATTGATGGGATGGATCGATGGAATGCTTGTTGTTCATATGGCCGCCTTTGGGTGTTCATCGGGCGGGACACAAAGCAACTTGCCCGCAATCAAGGCTGGCAATATATGAGTAGGCATAGAGATCGGATAATCAGATCAGTCCAACCGGTTCAGTCCAAGCGGGTGACGGTGACGCGCCCGGTGAAGGCGGCGATATTGATTCGCCATCGACTCAGAGGCCCGGCAAGGATAATCGTGCCGCCATCGCTGAGGGTGCTTGTGCCAGGCGATGATACCGGCCCGCCCATCTCATCGAAGATGAGCGTAGCGTTGCCATCAAAGCTTGCGGATTCGATCACGGTACCGCCGTACTTTGGGTCATCGAGATTGATCCTGTATCGTTGCTGCGGACCTTTTTGGTCATACAACGCGTCGGCATCCACATCAATTGAGTTGCCGTTGACTTGGATGAGCGTATAGCTGTTGGAATCAATATCAAAGACGATCGCGCGTTGCTCTTGATACCCGAGTGCGTCCATTTGAGCGAAGGTGATATCAGAAACGACCATGCGGACCGCGGATTGGATCTTGAGCACGCCGGCTTGGCCCATCGACGGAGCAACCATCGCACCGGCAATCCCGATGATGGTCACCGTGACGAGCACCTCAACGAGTGTGTACGCGTGTGTACACTTTGAGCAGATTTTGCGGAGTTTTTTGTTGCTCATCGCTTGTTCCTTCTTGCCCCTGTTCACCATCCCGAGCTGCTTACACATTGTTAAGGCCTTGGAAGTGGATCATCGTTGGAGTCGAAGCCACCGGCCCAGATTTCACCGGTCGCGGCATCGTATATCCATGCGTGGGTCGTTTGGTATGCACCGTCGGCAGCATTCCCCAAGACGATCACCTGGTCATTTGCTCCACCGATATATGCGTTGGTCGGTGGGCTTTTGAGATAATCACCTGAGCCTGCGACGAGTTCGCCCCAGGTGCCGTCGCCGGCGAGGATCGTTGGCATGATGTTCTCATTTTTCACCTGGAAATATTCTGAGGCCCGGCGAATCTTTTGCAGTTCATTCATGGTCGTCGCTACGCTGGCATCGTTGACCGCGGTTGCGAACTGGGGGACAACGATGGCGGCGAGGATGCCGAGAATGACGACGACGATAAGAATTTCAACGAGTGTAAATCCGCGTTTGATCTGTTTCATGACTATCAACCCTCGTGCAAACTGAGAACTTGAACTTGGGGGAATACCCGCAAAGATGTGGTGAGCACCTTTCGATGCTCACCACAAAGTAAATCGTTTAAACCGTTTGGTTTAGTACTCAGCACCGCTTGCACGGATGAACCCGAGTGTTGGGTTGTAGTACCAACCCTGGGTGCCGTCGCCAGCAGCAGCTTCAGTGTTTGCTGCTGATGAGCTTAGTGCTGTACTGGTGGTAATGGTGAATGCGTTCGCAGCAGGTGAGAACGGGTTGCGTGGAGCTTCCTTGATGTAGTTGCCATCAATGAGTGGGCCCCAGCCGTCTGTACTACTGTCTGACGGGTCTGCTTGGAGCTGAGAAACGGTTGGATATGAACCGTTGTTCTGAGCTGCGAAGAGCTCGATCTGATTTTCGAGTGTAGATGTCTGTGTTCGGACATTACCTGTGCGAGCCTCGTTGGCTGCATTGGTGAACTGAGGTACGACGATCGCGGCAAGAATACCGAGAATCACGACCACGATCAGGATTTCGACAAGGGTGAAGCCCTTAGCCATTGTTTTTCGCATTGCATGCATTTGTTTTTCTCCTTGAATACGACTCATGAGTGACACGCCTTTGCCGGGTACGGCACTTTGCCAATGGATCCCGTCAATGGGCTGCTCCTCCGCAGCTCATTGAACTGGTACTTCCCACTCGCGGCTACACACCGCACCTGGCAAGTCCAAGCATGACAAACAGATCATCGTCATGCCAGAGAAAGCAGATCAGTCATGGTCACATTGGTTCATCCAAAGCACCCGCACCATGACCACCTGCCCCACCATTGCCGATTATGCGGGCAATCCTTAGGTATTCCGGTGTATTTCGGACGCAGCACACCCTCAATGGAGCAGGTTGCGAATATAAAAAAACGAACCCTGAGGCTCGTTTGGAATGAGAGTTGTATTGACGAAGAGTTGGTTATCTGACGATAGACTGGCTTAGTTATTGACTGATTCTTCGGAAAGGATCAATGGCACAATGCTGGTATTGGAAACCTCAAGAGCACCCATGGTTGCAACCGCGGTGGTTGCGAGATCATCATTTTCATCTTGAGCGAGTTCTATCAGGCGACGGATCTGGCGGTTATCGAGTTGATTCCCGAACCGCTTACCGGACTCTGAAACAATGACCAAGAGCTCAAGGCGAATATCGCCGGATGCTGAGAGTGCTTGATTCATGATCGCTTGCTGTGCCTTTTCTTGAGGCATATAGGAGATGATCTCTGCAATGTCGAGCAGAGTCAGCCCATCTACCTGTGCGAGTACATCGATTAGGATCGAGGCTGCGTCTGAGACATTGAGCACTTGGTTGTTCGAGATTGCGAGATTGCGGAGAACTTCGATTGATCGGAACGCGTAGTTCTCAGCTTCATCGGCGCTGATCGGGCCGCCGGAAGCGACTTCGAGCAGGGTTGAAACTGATTCATCGAAGGCACTGTTCGAGATGGCACCGCGCCGGACTGAAACTGTTTGGTCTCGGTTGTACTGGCGTGTCATCGGGATGACATCGTCTGGGCCCATCAGTGCGAGCACTGGCGTGACGGCGAGTTTGTTATCGGTACGGGCCGATTCGATCGCGAGCAGTGAATCGTCGTATCCCAATGAGGTGACGATCAGATCAATGGTTGGCGTTTCAGCGATTGCGGTGTCAATATCTGACAGGCCGTTCTCTGCTGGGGGAAGGACGATGAAACCGAGTTTCTCGAGTGAAGAACGGTACTGGTCGTATCCTTCACGATTGTTGTGCCCGGTGAGCACGATCGCGTGGAGCGATGAAGCGTCCTTGACAGCACTGGCGAGCAGCGGGATAACCCGTTCTGCGCCGCTGAATGTATCAGCCGGTTGAGCGGCGCCCAATGCGAGGGCTGCTTCAAACTGTACTCGGCGGTTCTGATAGTTGAGTGATTCGAGCAATGGGAACCGGCCATCGGTCGGCTGACCCCAGAGCGAACGCGAGCCTGCGGTTTGGGCGAGTGCATCGATTGCGAGACGAACCAACGGGGTATCGCGTGTATCGAGCCCGCGGCGGAGTACGAGCTGGTCGATATCTGGGCCGACCGCGATGCCGTAGTATTCGGCGGCTCGGCGATCTGATGCGTAGACGGGGTTGTCGTATCCATCTGGTGTATCGAGTTCACGCGAGTAGTTCGATGCGATCCACAGTGCGAGTGTTTCACGATCTGCGGGGTCAAGCCCGAGCGATCTTTCAGCCATTCTCATGGTCATCGCTTCGTGGAAGACAGGTGTTTCGATCGGCACCATCACGAGCCCGAGACCTGGATTGAAGTTCCAGACGAGTTGGTGGTTCTCGTTGGGGAAGCTGGTGAGCTCTGCGGGCTGGGCGTAGTACGAGTTGGCGAGCAGCGAGTACATATCTGCGACATCGCTGGTCGGGTTGCCACCGAGACGCGAGATTGCACGACCACAGGATTGGCGGACGGCATCATTGTCTGTTGATTGGTAGAGATCGATCAAGGCTGGAAGGCTTGTGCGGTATGGGATCAATCCGAGCACATCGGCGATTGCTTCTTGACGGGTTTGATCGAGTTCTGGCAGCGCGGTAACCAATGGAATGATCGCGTGGCGTCCCATATCTACGAGCAAGCGTTGAACTTGGGCTTTGAGCGCGAGGTCT
>JAESSR010000205.1 GCA_016764015.1 Phycisphaerales bacterium | reverse complement strand
TTGGCCCATCATGGCGTGGGTTCGCAAGAGACCAGATCGCCAAAGAGATTGATCTCCCCATTCTGATCCTCCATGGGCAGGCTGATCCAGTTTCACCGGTCGAAGATGCCCAGCAGATCGCAGCAGCAGCAGCACCAAATGCTCAACTCGTTGTGATTGAAGGCGCAGGGCACAACAACCTCTGGACCGATGAGGTGTATCGTCAGCAGATGTGCGACGCGATGGGGCAGTTCTTTGAAAAACTTGCTGCCCAAAATTCTACTCAGCCATCGCAAAGCGAATCGCCTGCTCAGCCATGATGTCACTTGCGTTGTAGATCGGCAGATCACAGTTCTCGCTCGTCACCATCAACGGCGCTTCGGAACATCCCAGAGTCACACCCTCGCATCCCTTATCTGCAAATCGGTTGATCACATCAAGCAGCAACTGACGAGATTCCTCGCGCACAATCCCAAAGACCAACTCATCGAAAATAATACGATCGAGCATCTCGGTGTCTTCATCACTCGGACGAACGAGCTTGATCCCTTTGACACCCAAATCAGTCTGATAGGCTGATCCTGAGGTGACATACTTGGTGCCGATAACCCCGATGACTTTTCGGTTGTCTTCTTCAATCCGTGATGCAACCGCACTGGTCATTTTGAGCCAAGGGATCGGGCACGAGACCTCTGCGAGTTGAACCGCGTGCTGGACCGCGTTGTCTGGGGTAAAACAGAACTCCGCGCCGATCGAGGCCAATCGCTTGGCAGAATCACACATCAGGTTGGCGACCTGTCTCCAATCGTCCCGACGAACCGCATCGACATATTGGGCCAATGGAATATTGTGGACACAGACCACCGGGTGCATATGAGGCTCAAGCATAACGGCTGCGTGACGGAACAACTGTTGATAGCACAGCGATGCCCCCTCAGGGCTCACGCCCACTATCCCGATCTGCTTGGTCATTAATATCGCCCTTTCTACAAGCCCACGAGCCGAACCAATGCCCCATCATCGCCGATTGAGTGGCGTTCGTCAAGTTGGATCATCAAAAATGCACTTACAACGACTACACTTATCATTCTATGTCCAGCACACAAAGCATCAACCCGTTCTCCACACTCGCTCTCCCCGCACGATTTGATCTCGATGCAGCGGTGATCGAAAGAGCGTATCTTTCTGGATTGCAAACAGCACACCCAGATGCGGGTGGTTGTCAGGATGATGCACCCGAGCATGACGCGGCAGCACTCAACCACGCCCGATCCGTGCTCCTCGATAGCGAGCAGCGTGCAGTCGCATTGCTCGATGTGCTCGGTGGACCAAGTGCAGCAAGTTGCAAAGATCTCCCCGAAGGCTTTCTCATGGAGATGATGACCCGCCGAGAGGAAATCGAAGAAGAACTCGCTCGAGGCGAGCAAGATGCCCGATCCAGATGGGAATCATGGGCTCGTGAGGAGCGATCGCAGTACACCAGCGATGCTCAGGCACTCTTCGAGGCACATGCCATGGATTCAACACCCGAAAAACGCACTCAAATCCGCGTCCTGCTCAATGCTTGGCGCTATATCGAACGCCTGATCGAACAACTCGATCCTGAATATGATCCTTCCCAGGCGGATTTCCGATAAAGGGAATGGGAGTAAGCCTCAGCCGAGCGATATGGATACAACACAAACACCATTTTTAATCGTGCTCGCGATATTGCTTGTATGCTCTGCATTGGCATCAGCCTCCGAGACAGCGCTCTTTGGGATCACCCACGGGCAACGCGCGATGCTTCGGCGGACAAACCCGAAGCTCTCGCGGATAGTCGAGTCGCTCCTCGCACGCCCGAGAGAACTTTTGACCCAGGTGTTGCTCATCAACATGGTGGTCAATGTCTCATATTTTATCGTCACGAGTATCCTCACAATCAATGCGGAGAGTACCCTCGCGCGGGTGATGATCTCGCTGGGTTACTCACAGCCATTATCCTCATCGGCGAGGTCTTTGCCAAGCTCTTTGCTTCATCAGCAACAATTCTGTTCCTTCGGCTCGCAGGCCCAATGCACCTGGTAATCCGCAAACCGATTGAGCCTTTGATTGGGTTTATGGGTGTCTGGATTGTTTCGCCTTTGTCGCGATTGCTCGCGCCGCCACGGGCTCATCACCAGATGCAGGGGGTATCTGCCGAGCAGATGGGCACCCTGATTAATCTGAGCGCCAACGATGGCGTGATCGATCTTGGTGAACAAGAACTCCTGACTTCGATCGTGTCGATGGGGCACATGCGTGTCGAGCAGGTGATGACGCCTCGCGTTGATATGTCGTGGATTGATCTTGAGACGAGCAATCAAGAGATTATCGAGATATGCAGAACAACCAAGCGGACAAGGCTTGCGGTGTGCATCGATGGGATCGATGGGGGGGTGTCGGGGATTGTCAGCGCCCGTCGAATCCTTGAGGGCGAAAAGATCGAAACGGCGATGGCCGATGTGCTCTTCGTGCCCGAGCAAGGTCGGCTCGACAGCTTAATCGATCAGTTCCGAACAACCGGGCAGAGCATCGCAGTGTGTGTCGATGAGCACGGCGGTGTATCAGGGATCGTCACCCTCGCCGATGTGACGGCTGAACTCATCGAGGGCGTGGACAACCCAGAGAGGGATCTCGCCAACAAGGTCGAGATGATCGGGATTGGCAAATGGATTGTACCAGGACGATTATCTATCCGTGACTGGGCGGTGATGTTTGCAGATCAGAGCGTGATCGAGCATGCCAAACGCGTCAATACGATCGGTGGGTTGATTATGGTGCTGCTTGATCGTGTTCCTGAGGTTGGCGATCAAGCCCGGATCGGGGGCATCCAGCTTTCTGTTGTTGAGATGAATAAACGATCAATCGAGCGCGTCGAAGTTGAGATTCTGCCAGCAGATCAGGGGGGTGCATCATGAGCACACTCGAAATAATCTTGTGGTGGACGGTTGTGTTGATCGGAATCGGAGGCTCAGCGATTTGTTCTGGGCTTGAGGTTGGTTTGTACACGGTGAACCGTGTGCTTGTTCGTGTACATGCTGCGAGTCATGATCGTGGCAAGCGGGCTCGGATGCTCGAATCACAGATCGAAGATGTGACACCAACACTCACCGCATTGTTGGTTTGGAACAATATCTTTAACTATGCCGGCACCCTCGCCATCACCACCCTGATTGCAACGCTCGGGCTTGCAGATATCGAGATGATCCTGATCCAGATCGTAGTGTTGACCCCGGTGCTGCTCATCTTCGCAGAGTCTACCCCCAAAGAAATATTCCGGTCCAATGCTGATACCTTGATGGAACGATTTGCCTTAGTGATCTGGTTCTTGCGCGGGGCATTGACCTGGGTTCCAGTTGTGCCTGTGATTTTATGGATTGCAGTCTGGGCATCAAAGCTCGTTGGGGTGGATGCCTTTGGCTCGCTGACAACGACTCGTCAGCGTGTCACTGAGTTGCTCAAGTTTGGATCAACGCAGATGAGCGAAACGCAGGTCTCGCTGATC
>JAESSR010000204.1 GCA_016764015.1 Phycisphaerales bacterium | reverse complement strand
TTGTTGGAATCAGGCATCATCGGCCCCCTTGTCCATTGGCGAGTCTGTATCAGTATTGGATTCGATCGAATTACGAGGGGTAAAGATCACATCATCATCGAGCGGGATATTCGCTGCTGCAGTGATCTCTTGCTTTGATTTGCTCATCACATTCCACACCACCGCAATGAAGGCGGCGAGGAAGAAAATCAAAGCGATGCTTGGATAAATTGAAAGATCAAGGAATGAAACGATTTCGGTCATTTTCATGGCGAAACTCCTTCCGATTCAACATCTGTCTCAACAGGCGGCGGAGTCTTCGAGATATCCGTGCCCATACGCTGGAGGTACGCGATCAAAGCAATGACCTTCTTGTCCCAGGTCTCTCCAAACTCAGGGCCACCCTGCGCTTCGAGTTCCATTGCGATCTCAAGGGCTTGTCCCTTGGCGTGCTCAACGGTCTTGCCTTCGAGCAACAATTCGCCATAAGGAACACCCATGAGAGCCATCGAATCGACTCGCCCACGGATCTCGTCGAAGTTGACGGTATTCTTGAGCAACCACGGGTACCGAGGCATGATCGAGTTCTCAGAAATATCCGCAGGGTTCTTGAAGTGACGGTAATGCCACAGATGCGTCCGCAGACCGCCCTCACGAGCAAGGTCAGGACCGATTCGGCGTGACCCCCACTGGAATGGATGGTCGTAGACAAACTCACCGGGCTTAGAGTATTCGCCGTACCGCATGGTTTCCCACAAGAACGGACGGATCATCTGCGAGTGACAGCTGTAGCACCCTTCTGCGATGTAAATATCTCGACCGGCAAGTTCTAAAGGCGTGTACGGCTCTACCGTGGCGATGGTCGGGATGTTCGAAGAAACCAAGAACATCGGAACCGCTTCGACAATGCCACCGATGGCAACGGCGACAAGCACCCAGAGAGTCATCTTCACAGGCTTACGCTCAAGTGAGCGATGCCAGTTGCCCTGAAGGAACTTGTCACCCGCGTTGCCCAGCTTGGTGTTTGCACCCAAGCGTGACTTGGCCGGCGGATCTCCCTTGTAGTTTTTGCTCAGTGCCGGTGCATAGTGCACGACTTCTTCATACTTCTCTGGGCGTGTACGCCAGGTCATGAACATGTTGTAGAGACCGATGATCGCACCGGTGAGGTACAACAACCCGCCAACCACACGAATCCAGTACATCGGGATCAACACGGTGACTGTTTCGATAAAGTCTGGATAGGACAAACGCCCGTTGACATCGAACGCACGCCACATCAACCCTTGGGTGATGCCGGCAGCATAGATCGCCAGGACATAAAGCACCATACCGACCGTGCCGATCCAGAAGTGGGCGGCACAGAGTTTCTTGGAGTACAACTTCGTCTGGAAGAGCCGAGGCATCATCCAGTAGAGCATCCCGAAGGTCATAAACCCGTTCCAACCAAGCACGCTCGCATGAACATGTGCGATCGTCCAGTCGGTGTAATGTGAGAGCGAGTTGACCGATTTGATCGACAACAAAGGCCCTTCAAAGGTCGCCATGCCATAGAAGGTAATACCTACAATGTAAAACTTGAGAATCGGATCAGACGCCACGCGATGCCAAGCACCACGCAAAGTCATCAGGCCATTAATCATCCCGCCCCACGACGGCATCCACAGCATGACCGAGAAGACCATCCCTACGGTCGATGCCCATTCTGGCAACGCGGTGTAATGCAAATGGTGAGGGCCGGCCCAGATGTAGATAAACACCAATGACCAGAAGTGAATAATCGAAAGCTTGTACGAGAACACCGGCCGTTCGGCAGCCTTGGGCAGGAAGTAGTACATCATCCCAAGGAAAGGTGTCGTCAAGAAAAATGCGACCGCGTTGTGCCCATACCACCACTGCATCAGTGCGTCTTGCACACCCGCATAGATTGGATATGACTTGAGTGCGAGTTCGGCTGATGGCATTTCGCCGTACTGGAACAGGTAGACCAAACCTGCGGGCACCCACAGGTTGTTAAAGACATGAAGCATCGTCACGGTGACAATCGTGGCGATATAGAACCACAGCGCGACATAAATATGACGCTCGCGCCGATGGATCAGCGTCATCATGAAGTTGCCGCCAAAGAACACAAGCCAGACCACCGCGATCATAATATCGATTGGCCACTCGAGTTCGGCGTACTCTTTGCCCTGGGTGATTCCAAACGGCAATGTGAGCACAGCGGAGAAGATGATGAGCTGCCACCCATAGAAATGGAGCTTGGAGAGCAGATCGGAATACATCCTGGCTTTGCAGAGTCGCTGGGTGGAGTAGTACACCGCAGCGAAGATACCGTTGCCTGCAAACGCAAAGATCGCCGCATTTGTATGCAACGGGCGTAAACGACCAAAGCTCAAGAACGAGACGCCAAAACCAGCTTCCGGGAAGGCGAGTTGTACCGCGATAATAACGCCCACAAGCATGGCGACGATGCCCCAGATAATCGTTGCCCATGCGAACATGCGCACGATTTGGTCGTCGTAGACAAATGCCTCAAGCCCGTCCTTATCAGGATGCTGATGCGCCTTCGTTTTCTTTGCTTTATCCGCCACGGTAGAAACCCTTATGCGTTTGGTGCCCTTGGAATCTGCATCAAAATAATGCCGACCGACACAGTCACATTGTCATACAGGAACCATACCAGAAACTGGCATCGCTACCTGTGAAGCCGCCTGTTTTCTTGTCCAATAGAAAACTCTACGGCTTGACAGCACAAATAGTACCTGCTTACCCACAACGATCAACCTATAGGGAACTTCTTTGTCCTATTTAAAATAGGCAAAGTACATAGACAAACATTCTCAAATGAGTGAGTCGACGAAAGGCTAGCTTTGCGAAGTGTAGTTCTGGTCCATGAATCGGCGGTATTCGCCTGATCGAACATGATCGGACCATTCGAGATTGTCCTTATACCACTGCACCGTCGCTTCGAGCGCTTCTGGCCATGCCGAGCGGGTTGGCTCCCATCCGAGCTCGTCGCGAATCTTGGTCGCATCAATCGCGTACCGCATATCGTGCCCGAGTCGATCGGGAACATGCTCTATAAAGGACTCATCTCGTCCACACAAATCAATCAGCATCTTGGTGAGTTCCAAGTTGGATCGTTCATTATTCCCGCCAATGTTGTACGCCTCACCGGGCTTGCCATCATCGAGCACCCGACAGATTGCTTCGCAGTGATCGAGTACATGGAGCCAATCGCGGATGTTCCGCCCGTCGCCATACAAAGGCACTTTCTTGCCTTCGATCAGATTATTGACAAACAACGGAATCACCTTCTCAGGAAACTGGTATGGTCCAAAGTTGTTCGAGCACCGTGTGATACCGATATTCATCCCATAGGTATGGTGATACGCCCGCGCGAGCATATCGCCTCCGGTCTTACTCACCGCATACGGCGAGTTGGGCGCGAGCGGCGTCGATTCTGTAAACAACAGGCTCTTATCATCAAGCGGCAGCTCGCCATACACCTCATCGGTCGAGACATACACGAACCGCTTGATGTTGTGGCGCTTGGCCGCATCGAGCATGCACTGGGTGCCGATGATGTTGGTGTTGAGGAACAACGATGGATCATGGATCGAACGGTCCACATGCGACTCGGCTGCAAGATGCAACACGACATCCGCCCTGGGCATGATCTCGTCGAGCTTGGCTCCATCATTGATGTCACAGTGCACAAACTCATGGCGAGGCTCATCGACGAACTCCGCCAATGACTCGAGATTCCCCGCGTATGTAAGCCCGTCAAGGTTAATCACGCGATCATCGGGTCGGTGCTCAAGGATGTACCTGATGAGGTTCGAGCCGATGAATCCAGCGCCGCCGGTGACAAGAATGGTCTGTCCCATATGAATCGTTCCGTTCATTAAACTTTGTTTGCGCCAGTTTCAGCGATCAGATTCGATGCACGATGCAAGCTCTCGATCGTGCCCGCATCGGTCCACCAACCATCAAGCGTTGCGCTCGTGAGGTTCCCCCGACGCAGATATTCTGTATTGACATCCGTGATCTCGAGCTCGTTTCTCTTTGAAGGCTTGAGGGTTTCGCAGATGTTAAAGACATCGGAGTCGTACATGTACAACCCGGTGACGGCCATCTTGCTCGGCGGATTTGTTGGCTTCTCGATGATGTTCACGATCGTCTCGCCGTCGTCTCCGAACTCAACGACACCAAACCGTTCAGGATCATGCACCTCTTTGAGCAGCACCTTCGCGCCGTCTTTCTGATTCCGAAAATCTTCGACCGCATCATTGATATTGTTCTCGATGATGTTGTCGCCGAGGATCACACAGACCTTGTCATCGCCAACAAAGTGCTTGCCGAGCTTGAGCGCATCAGCGATCCCGCCTTCGCCAACCTGGAATGCGTACTCGATCCGGGTCAGCCCGAGTTCTTTACCATCACGCAAGAGTTTGATGAAGTCACCCGCGTTTTCTTCGCCGGTCACGATCATCACCTCGGTAATCCCCGCATTGACGAGGCATTTAATCGGGTAGTACACCATCGGCTGGTCATAGACCGGCAGCAAGTGCTTATTCGTGACGAGTGTCATTGGTCGCAAACGAGTTCCAAGCCCGCCTGCCAAAATCATGCCCTTCATGTGTCATTCCCTCCAAAGTAATGGATCTGAGTCTATTTCCCATCGGTGAGAACATAGGACTGATCCAGACCCGTGCCCAGACCCAGCCCACAATCTTCATCTATATGTAAACGAACTCTGAGTGCTCCGATGCAGTCCAAGACCCATATATCGGTACTCTGAGCAACTGCGACGGCGAATACCCTTATTTGGGGTATCACTCACCGCATTTTACCAACACAACCCAAACACATCTCTCAAAATTCTTAAATAGCGTCACAATAGGAGTTTATCGGATGAGTCAACTGCACAATAGCGCAATAATTACCTGCAGTTGAATGGCAAAGTCCTCGAATGGCAGTATCTTCAATATGTCCATAAAAGGTCATGGTACAAGAACTTAAGAGGAGAATAGCATGAAACTTACATACACAATCGGTGCAGCGATTTTAATGACTTGTGGCTCAGCAGTATTTGCTGGTCCGGTGATTGATTTGGCTCCAGGCGATAATACAAGTGGTCTTTCTGGGATCAGGAACACAGATATGTCCGAACTCATCGGTTCGATCGAGTCCGACATTCTTCAGGATTTCACCATCTATGCCAACTCCGGAGGCATTGACGGCCCAGAAATCCTCTACGAAGGCACGCTGATGACTCGCGTTGCTCGTTCGTTTGAAACGGGAAGAATTCACTTCAACTACCGCATATTGAACCCAAATGCACAACTTTTGGGCGCGATTTCAAATGTTGAAGTGACTGGCTACCAAGGGTTCCAAACCCGAGTTGAGTACCGTGACGAGCTGACTTCACCAGGATTTGATGGCCCAGAAGCCGCTACACGCAGTGCCAATGGCGATATCCTGAACTTCGATTTCGGACAACTCCTCGACACCGCTGAAGATTCACGATACTTCTTCGCAATGATCGATTCCGAAAACTGGTACGCCGATGCTGCATTAGCAACCATCTACCTCCAGAGCGGCGAATCCGTCACCTTGAGTGTTGCTGGAGCAAATCCTGTACCTGCACCAGGTGCACTCGGGCTTCTCTCCGCTGCAGGATTGATGACCATCCGTCGTCGCCGATAAATCAAAGAGAGCCAATGACCTTGGACTCACCAAGAGCCATCCCCACAAGGATGGCTCTTTTTTCGTATCTATGCGGATATCCCATGGATACTGCCAGCAATTACCCCATAAATAGGGGCGTGCCAGAACAATGGAAGACACACTCCATATTCAAATGAAAGAAGGAAGTTCCCATAATTATCCCAAGTTATCTGGCACTTGCCCAAACTGGATGTATTTTCAAAGTATCCACAGGTAGTGGCAATAACTCAAGAGGAGATGAGTATGAACTATGCAAGACAAATAGCCGCAGCAGCAATCGTTGCATGCTGCTCGACAGCCTACGCAGGACCAGTGATCGATCTCGCCCCAGGCGAAGCATTTGATGGTCTCAGTGGGATTATGAACACTGAAATGTCAGAGCTCATTGGCTCGATTGAAGCCGACATGGTCCAGGAGTTTACGATCTTCGCAAACTCCGAAGGCGGCGATGCTCCAGCGATCCTTTACCAAGGATCACTGCGAACAATGGTCGCACGATCATTTGAGACCGGGCTCCTGCATTTTAACTATCGGCTCACAAGCTCGAACCCTGAGTTTGCAGGTCTGATCTCGAATGTTGAAGTGAACGGATTCGAAGGCATCCAAACACGCGTTGAATATCGCGATGAGCTCACCTCACCAGGTGATGTAGGTCCATCAGCAGCTTCACGAAGCGCCAACGGCGATGTCCTTGACTTCGATTTCGGCGAATCGTTCGATCTTGGCGAAGAATCACGCTGGTTCTTTGCGATGCTCGATACGGACGCATTCTCCGAACCAGGTCTCGGAATAGCTGAAGGCGGCGCAACCGCAACCATCTATCTTCGCACCGGCGAACAGGTATCACTGAGTGTCTTTGGTGCAGGTCCAATCCCAACACCGGGCACACTCGCATTGCTCTCCGTTGGTGGAATGATGGGCATTCGCCGCCGCCGATAATCGATTCTCATACTCACTACCATCCAACGCCGTCCAACATGGACGGCGTTGTTTTTTTATCAGCAACAAGATTGCCCGTACACCTTCTTCTCGGACCCAACAATCCAACTGCGCCGCTCATGCTTGCTTTTCCTTCCACCCTTCACATGACAGCCCGAGCTTTGCTCGATATGAATGACGATATTGATGTATGAGCTCACTACCGATCGACCAACATCACGATGAATTATCCCTTCATCTTCACGGTTCGCCTGAACCTCGCGACTCTGAGAAACCCAGCAACTCACTCATTGGCAATGCCGGCCCGCTCTCAACCGATGACATGGAGCAGATCAGGCTCTGCTCAAAGCGAGCGAAGCCCGTTGAAAAAGCTGTTCGTTATGCTCATTTTTCAGGGTGGACGACATTGCTCGCGGGCGTGCTCTCGATGCCCTTGGCCTTTGGCGATACGCCAATGCTCCTCTTCGTGCTCGTGCTTGCAGGGCTGGGCACACGCGAACTCACCATTCGGCGAACACTCAAACAACTCGATCTCAAGGCACCCAAGAAACTCGCAATCAACCAGCTCATGCTCGGCGGTGCGCTGATCATCTATGCAGTCTTTATGCTCTCCTCGGCTCCGGCGCAAACCATGATTGAGTCCGCGATGGAATCTGATCCAACGATGCAGAGCACGCCAGAACTCAACGGGATGATGGATGATCTGATCGCACTTGAACACCTTGCGACAGCATTGATCTATGTGGGCATGATTGTCCTCGCCGTGTTCTTTCAGGGCGGGACCGCGCTGTACTATTTCCTCAAGGGCTCAAAGCTCAAGAAAATGCACGCCCAAACCCCACCTTGGGTGCTACGGGTCTATCGAACCGTTCATTCCTAAACCAAGCAACCGTCCACACCTATTCGCCGGGTTTCTTGCGAATTGTGAAACCATTTCAACTATGCTCCATATACACCAGCCAAGCGCTGTGCTTATTGGTACACTGCATAGAATACACTTTTATCATACATAGAGGAGCCGTTGATGGGCCTACGACAATACACGCGTGTTTCAATCTTCCTGCTCGCACTCACATCGGCAGCGGGTCTGCTTACAGGGTGTTCGAATACCAAAGTTGCGACGGTTGAGCGAACAATCACCACCCAAGAAGCAGTTGCCGACTTTGATCGAATGTGGGAGATCGTCAACGAGACACACTTTGACCCAGACTTTAATGGAGTTGATTGGGTCGCCGTGCGAGACGAGCTCCGCCCACAGGCACAGGCCGCAAGGACCCCGCGTGAAATCCGCTCGGTGATGCGCAATGCACTCGGACGGTTCGGGCAATCACACTTTAACATCATCCCAGACAGAGCCGCTGCCCCCGCAGAGTCAACGACCAGCGCGAACACTGAAACAAAAACAAGCGATGCAAGTGAATCTGAGCCTCAAAGCATCCCCGCTATTCGAGAGATCGCCATCGAAGACGACTCGGCAAGCGATGGCGATGGCGACTGGGACACCGGAATCGACCTGCAGATCATCGACGGGCAAGCGGTCATTTCCGCAGTCCGCGATCAAAGCCCGGCACAGATCGCCGGCGTACAAACAGGTTGGGTGCTCACCCAAGTTCGATCTGAATCTCTCCAAGAAGGGCTCGAAAGGCTCGCCGAAGCAGTCGACGGCGTCATGTTTGACATACAAGGGCGAGGCATGATCCTCAACAATCATCTCCAAGGCCCCCCTGACACCACCATCGATCTCACCTTCCTTGACCGAAACGATGAAACTGTTGAACTCAATATCGCCCGCGAGCCAATGCCCGGCGAGCTTGTGAAGTTCGGCAACCTCCCACCATTGAGTACACACCTCCAATGGTCGAAAATCATAACCACTTCTCCCTCTGGTGCCCAGACTGAGATCGGTGTGATCGCGTTTAATATCTGGATGATCCCGATCATGCCTCAGTTTGAAAAAGCGATGTACGAGCTTCGTGATGTCGACGGCATCATCATTGACCTCCGCGGCAACCCCGGGGGCATCGGCGGGCTTGCCTCTTCGATCGGACGATTCCTGCTCCCAGAAAAAGGTTCGCTGGGCACGATGACCATGCGAGGCACCCAGATGAAGTTTAATATTGAGCCTGTGATTGTCACCACCTGGGGCGAGACACTCGATCCATTTGAAGGCTCGATCGCCATCCTCATTGATTCAGGCTCAGCGAGCACATCGGAAATCTTTGCTGGCGGATTACAGTCGCTCGGACGCGTCGAGGTCTTCGGCACCCGCTCATCAGGGCAGGCACTCGCAGCGCTCATGGACAGGCTCCCATCGGGCGATGTCTTTATCCATGCGATCGCCGACTTTGAAACATCGACCGGGCACCGCCTTGAGCACGGCGGGGTGAATCCTAATTACCGCGTCCCGCTCACCCGAGCAGATTTGATCAACGGGATCGATTCTCCAAAGCATGCCGCGATGAAATGGATCGAACAATCTGCCTCAGAATAAACCATTGACAAAACATACATCGTACACACAAACTGTACACACAAAAGGACTCTTCAATGAAAACCAAGTCACTCATCAAAGCTGCTGCAATCGCAATCACGCTCACGACAATCTCGGGCATCCCCGCGAGTGTATTCTCATCCACCGCATCAGCGGCACTCATAGCCGATGACAAAAATCATGACGCCAAGGCAATCAATATCATCGAAGCCTCGATCGAGGCGCTCGGCGGACGAGAAAAACTCGAAGCAATCAAGTTCATGCATCAGACAGGAACAATCAAGATCCCGTCGGCGGGTCTTGAGGGCACCCTAGAGACGAGCATCGTATCTCCTGATAAACTTCGGCTCGTAGTCGACATCGCGATGATGGGCAAAACGACTTCGGGGCTCAACGACGGTATTGTCTGGTCGATGGACGCGATGAGCGGGCCACGCATTCTCCCCGATGAAGAAGCCCGCGATCTCATCAATCAGACCAATCTTGAATATGTGCTCAACTTCCTCGAAAACTTCCCGACCATTGAGTATGTCGAGGAGACCGAGTTTGATGGGCAGGCTGCTCATAAAATTCATACCATCGACACCGATGGCAATGAGTCGAATGATTACTACTCCGTCGAGTCCGGGCACCAGATTGGTTCAGAAGGGGAAGCTAATACAGCAATGGGCAAGGTCAATGTGATCTTGGTGATGCGTGAATACAAGGAAGTTGGTGGACAGATTCAACCTACAAAGTTCATCCAGAAAATAGGCCCAATGGAAATTTTTATCACCACCGACAGCGCGGAATCGGGCCCGATCGATGATTCGGTCTTTGAGCTCCCCGCTGCGATCCAGGCTTTGATCAAAGCGACGGCTGCCAAAGAAAAAGCAGCCCCGTAAAAAGCAGCCCCGTAAGACGATGCTGCGTGAGAACATTCAGATTGATCACATCTGATCAATCATCCATCGGCTCGGTGTGTCTTCCACGGATACGCACCGAGCCGTTGCTTGTTTGTGCAGCGGACACCTCATTCGAGTCACCGATCTGCAACTCAACCCTGTTCTTAGAAGATTCAATCAAACGAGCATCTTCGAGTCCAACCACCGAAATCTTCCCGTTGCTACTCTTGGCTTTGAGCACGCCTTCAAAGCCATCGCCGAGATCAAGGTCGATCCTGCCGTTGGATGTCCGAATGCGGATCGGTCCTTCGTTGCCGTCCATCGTAGAGACATATACATGACCGTTGGATGTTTCTGCCCGAATCGGCCCGAAGGCATCGGTGATAATCACTTTGCCATTGGATGAGTACATCTCGATCTCGCCGCTGACATGCTCAGCCTGAAGCTTCCCGTTGCTGGTGTCGGCATAGATCGAACCGTCATGGCGATCGACCTTGATTGAGCCGTTGGATGTCTTGAGCTGCGCATGCCCAGAGAGCCCGGTGATGATGAGGTGCCCGTTCGAGGACTGCAACTCTATACCAACCGCGTCGGGGAGCTGAATGGCAATTGTTGCCCCCTCATTGTTTACCCGTTTTCCGCCCGGCCATTCGACCCAGATACGGAGTGTGTTATCACCCATGCGATCAGCATGGACGGTCGCAAAGCTCAGACGCTCTTCATCGCGCCCATACAAATCAACCTCGATCCCGACATCATTGCGATCAACCTGAATCGCTTCGATCCATCCATTAGCGCTCGTCGCGCTCACTGCTGTCCCCGCAAGGTGAGGCACCTGCATGGATCGGTACTGGTGAACCCGCGGGCCAAACGAGCCGCACCCGCTGATTATTGATGTCGTTCCGATTCCTGCAACGAGCATTGCCGAGATGGCGATCCTTCGAGAAATCAGTCTAGAAAATCGAGGGTGGTTGGTCGTCATGATCCTGCTCCGGTGTGAATGTTGGCTTTGATACAGAGCGAAGAAAAAAACGCGCCCATCTATTGATTAGGACGCGCAGAGCTCAAGTTTCAGTCAAATCATGATTGATCAGATAATTTCAAGAATCTCGAAGCGTTTGACGCCTCTTGGAGCGTTCACGCGGATGAACTCACCCACGCGAGCCTTCATCAGCGATTCACCCATCGGGCTTGTCGCAGTCACTTCGATGATATCTTCATCGCCATTCTCATCCGAGGACTCACCTACGAGCCGATAGAGTTCGATCTCGTCATCGCCTTCTTCGCGGAGTTTCACGGTCGAGCCAATAAAGACCACGCCGTCGGCGGTTTTGGTGGTATCGACCACCTGCGCTTTGGCGAGTCGTTCATCGAGCCTACGGATCTCGGCTTCGTCCATTCCCTGCTGCTCGCGTGCAGCATGGTACTCAGCGTTCTCTTTGAGATCGCCCAATGCCCGAGCTTCCGCGATTCGTGCGGTAATCACCGGGCGGTTGGCGATCAGCGCATCGAGGCGTGCCTGAATCTTCTTTTTTTCACCAGCTGTAATCACATCCATGCCGCATGCTCCTTGTTGGGCGCTCTTGCCCGTCAATCTGGGCACAATGACTATCCTAAGCCCTATATCTCGCCCGTGCAACCTCTAAAGCCCTCGCGATCAAAAGCAGGGCTGATCCAACGCAAAGAAGGGCGATGATCATCCGCCAATGCTCAACAAATACCCGTGCACTCAAGCCGAGTTCTTGTCGATCACGCACGATCTCGTAGAAACCTGCTATCGGAGAGAGCAACCAACCAACGCGCGGGCGATTCACATCAACCTCTGCGCCGATGACCGAGATGCCACCGACGATCGGGGCTCCGAACACAATAACCATCGCGAGCACCATCCAGGAAATGCGGATCCACTCTCGCCCGCCGTTGCGTTCAATCGAACCTGACCCAATAGCAATCACGCCTGCGAGTATGATAATCCACACCAGGCTCAATGCCGAGAGCGCACCGACCACCTCGATCGACCACCCTGAAAGCACCGGCAAAGCCTGAGGCCAGATCACCGCCTGCATCGGAACAAAGAGCACGATCGCATCACGGATCGCAAACCGGACATGAGCCGTCGCTGGGTGACGCTGCGAGAACCGAACCATCGGCCAGAGTACGGAGTACCCGATCACGACAACCAAAAACATTGACTTGGCGGCTCGGCGGGTGATCTCAGGATTGATCGAATAGGCCATCGCCATCGACGAAAACATGAGCACGGTCGAGCCCATGAGATACACCATCCACAGCAAGGTAAACATGCGAGGCTCGCCTCGCCGATGCGACCAGTCGGCATGGTGCTTTGGCGCATTGCCAAAGATGTCCCGATCATCCGTTGGAGATTCAGGATGCATGAACGCAGATCGCTCCGATGCGTCTTGCACTGGGTTGGGAGCAGGATTAGGCTCTGGGTTAGATTGGGCTGATTGATCCATCACGACAACAATAGGGGCGAACCGAACCGGTCAAATCCAATAGACCAAACAAAGGGCTTCAA
>JAESSR010000203.1 GCA_016764015.1 Phycisphaerales bacterium | reverse complement strand
TCGCCCGCAGCCGCCGCTTCGGTATGCCCCTTGGACGACAACGGCACATCCGTCCACCCCGTAAACCGGTTCTCTTTGTTCCAAGTGCTCTCGCCATGACGGATCAATGCAAGTGTGTACACAATGCGCTCCTCAAGTAGTGTTCTGAGTCATATTGTATCGTGCAAATCTTCTCTGGGTGCCATGCCGGTGCCGTCTTCGGCTCCTGCATGATCTTTCTTCTCAATCCGCCACTATCTCTCCTACCACCGAATCAAAGACCGGCACGATCGAACTCTTCCCGGCCTCACAGGCAAACGCAACATCATCACCAAACCCCAACCCAATGAGCCGCTTAGCATGAAGACTTGACTCCACCGCATAGCGCAACCCACCGAATCGCTCAACTGCCCCCTCCATCGCATGAAACATCATCGCCGCATTGTCGGTGCTCGAATATCCCAGCCGATCAACAATCAACCCTGCTCCTAGGCAATCCTCGAACGACACTCGCCCATCAGTCCCCGAACACACCAAAACAACATCTCGCCCGTCGCGTGTGATCCAATCACATAGTGCATCCACATTGGTAATCGCGCCAATCAGAACTTCGTCTGCCGCCGTCGCCATGTGCAGCGCCCGTGTCCCATTGGTCGTTGTCAGCACGCAATCTTTACCGCCAACTACATCAACCAAGTATTCAAATGGGCTGTTGCCCAAATGAAACCCGTCAGGCTTCATTCCGCCTCGTTCGCCGCACAAGAATGCCCCCGCACGATCATGCGCCAACACCCGTGCCCCATCGACACTGGCAACCGGAACCACACACCGCGCACCATTGCCCAACGCCTCGACAATCGTCGTTGTCGCACGCAGCACATCGATCACCACCGCGATCTTGCCGTTAAGTTGGTCAGCTACAAGATGATCAGGCAAGGCTACGGCGTCAATAGTGGGCATAGATCAATCCTAAGCCTGAACTAATGGTTGAACCAACCCGCAAACTCATCCATAGGCACAATCTCAGGCTTGAGCCGACCAAGCAACGCAAGCTTTGTCCGTTCGATCTCCAATGGCGTCAACTCGAGCAACTCAATCGCATCGAGCACATACTTGATTTGATGAAGCCACTCAAATCCGTTCCGATCATGTTTCGCGGCATAGGCAAAGATTGATTCGATCTCCTGCCCATTGGTCTGTATCCACAACCAACCGACAGCCTTTGAAACCCTTTCATCACGAACACGCGCCACAGAATCATCCGTCAGTCGATCACCAAGCAGCGAAACATATGTCTCGGTAAGCCTTACGACACTCGATCGTGTCAACCGATCAATCGTGATCCCAAAGTCGGCCGCACTTGATTCATCAAATCTAGTCGCCCCATCACGAATGCCATTACGAATAATCTTCATCGACGGATCGCGTGGATTGAGCAGCAACTCAAACAACACCTCACGCCCAGCAAGCAATGGTTCATCCGTCCGTACCCGTAAATCACCCTCATCAGCAAAAGCCTCTGCGAGATTCGCCAGCGAATCATCGGGTTCGCTCTGAGCACTCAAAGCCAGATCATACGGATACAGCAAATCACCTGTTCCTCCAAGCACGCCCCGAAAAAGATCCAGCGATACGCCGCCGGGGAATAGCCCGATATCCAAGCCCCCACCGTCACCAAGCCCTGTGTTGTTGAGTAAAAACACTTCGCTCGCTCCGAGTGTCACATCGGCATCAAACACCAACTCGCCATCGAGCACGATTGATCCCGATGCGATCAGTTCTGTATTCTGATCGAACAAGCCATCTAAATCTCGATCGGATTCATTGCCTGCAAAGTCTACCTCGCCGCCAACGCGATCAAGTATGCGGATCACCCCACCACTCCTGCCCTGTGAGATCACACGCAGATCGCCGAGCACATTCAAATCCCCAATCTCAATCAAGGTCATTCCATTGCCCTTGGCATTGAGCGAGAGCGAACCAAACGAGAGCATCTTCTGTCCACGCCCCATCACGATCGACTCACGAGCAGAGACCTGGAAAAGATATCCAAGATCCACAGAGTCCGCACTCATCAACTCGAGCCCAGCCATCGCACCAGTTCCAAACAGGAATGCGCTCACCCGCGAAGGGTTATTCAGATCGCCCCCGAAGTGAATATTTCTAAATGCACCAGAAACACTCCCCGACAATGCAGGAGCGATCCCAATCCCCCCACGAAACTTGAACGGCGTCCTCGCCTGTCCCTGCCCAACCCACGCCTGCCCATCATACACAAACGCCACATCGCTCATCCCGTCAACTGATGAGTACAAGTTGTCCGCAAATAATGCAGTCCCGAAGCCAACATCAAATATCGTCAAGTCGCCCATCACCGCGACCGGTGCATAGAAGTTCATCTCTTGGTTGACCGCGATATCACGATACACTTCAGCCCGCAGCGCCGTCACATCAAGCACACCAAGCCGATCGTTCTGCCCAACGCCCCCATGAAACGCTACAACCCCACTCCCCGCATCAATCACAAGATCGTGCTCAGCACCCTCAGCCGAATCAATACTACCACCAAAGTCAACAATACCGATGTCACCTGTCAACGACATTTCAACATCATTACTGAGCACCAGATCGCCTTCAATAAATATCCCGTCGCCGCTTGCGTTCAGATCCGCGCCCAACTGAATATGCGAATCACCCTGCGCAATCAGCGTGATATCCTCCGCAGCAATCGAATGGTCAATCGCCATGTGTCCAGCACTCACCGCCACCGTTGTATGGGCCGCGTCGATCGTTCCCGTGTTCCAAGCCGCGAGCGAGAACACATCGCCCGCTGTTAAACCAACACCTTCATACCCTGGATCGCTGAGCTGATCCGTATTGGCCAAATCAGTCGGGCGTTCGAGTTGCACAAACACATGCCCGAGATGTTCACCAATCAATACCTGTTCGCCCGCTGCCAGAATAACCGTCCCACCCGGCGCCGAGATCGTCCCATGATTGGCAACCCGCCCACCAATGAGGGCGATCAAATCCCCTTGCAACATGCCTCTGTTCTCAACAACACCCCGAGCATCGGTAAACCGGTACACACCGTTCATGAAATCAGTGTTCGATATATTCCCTGCTGCTGCATACAAAGCGCCAACATTGACCACCGAGCCCTGCCCGAATATCACGCCCGATGGATTCACCAAGAATATCTGCCCATTGCCAATCAACGACCCCATGATCTCAGTCGGTACTCCAGAGTTAATCAGATTCAACACCCGCGAAGTCTCGCTGGGCATAATGAACTCAACGGTTTCCCCCGCAGCAATCTGGAACGAAAGCCACTGGATAATCGTGATCTCGCCGGTGACGACCCGCGTCCAATCTCCATAGTCGATATCCGCTTCACCCTCAATGACATCCCCGCCCTCAGGAGTCGCCAAAGCATAACCGGCAACCATCCCAGTGGTGCCCGCTGCGATCAACAGTCCAAAGAGGAGCCGTTTCATATTCGTTTTTTGAGTTGCCATGACTGATCTCCTAATACACAAACTGTGCAGAAAAATGCAGTTGGGTATCCCCAACATTTGTCGTTTGATTTGCGCCTTCACCAATATTCGTCAGTGCCATTCCATAATCGAGCCGTAGCGTCAGATTCGAGCGAAGCTGAGCCTCAACCCCAATCCCAACCCCCACAAGCGTCTCGGCCTGTTCAAAGAACGGTGCGTCGTTCACACCCAGCC
>JAESSR010000202.1 GCA_016764015.1 Phycisphaerales bacterium | reverse complement strand
GGATGATCTGATCGCCCACGCCTTGAACAATCGCTGGGCGAGGAATCTGGTTGAACCGATCGGCATCATCAATAAAAAACGGGATGTCCGATCCGAGTGTTGGTGCGAGTTCAACAAGTTGTGTGTGACTCAATCCCAGATCAAAGAGTGTATTGATTCCCATCAACACCATTGCCGCATCTGCTGAGCCACCACCAAGCCCGCCGCCAGCGGGGATTGATTTCGAGACACGAATCTCAACTGGCAACGCTCGCCCAACAGCTCTTTGCATTGCTTTGTGCGCACGAACAGCTAAATCGTGTTCAATCGACCACCCTGCCGGCTCGTCAGGCTCACCATCTCGCGCCCACCCAATGCGATACCTTGATTCTTGTGACTCAGGAAGTTTTTGCAGCTCAACCTCATCAAACAGATCAATCGCGTGCATCCACGAGCAGATCGGGTGCAACCCGCTCTGCAGATCCACGCTGCCCACCGATAACGCGAGGTTCACCTTGGCGTAGGCACGCAGAATCAGAGTGTCATTCTTTGTTTCGTGATTGGTTTCGTGATTTCGATCCATATTCAAACTCTAGCGCACACAAACCAATGCACAAGCGTACCTAGAATGAATCAGTGATTCCCCTTGGCAAGAATCACAGTTTATTCGTTCAAAGATCGGAGTATGAAACATGATTGTACAAGACCTGATGGACACGATGAACCACATCGCCCCGCTCAAGCACGCGGAGGACTGGGACAAGGTTGGGCTCCATCTCGGCGTGCCTCAACGCGAAATTGTTGGCCCAATCCTGCTCACCATTGATCTCACCGAGCGCGTACTTGCTGAAGCGCTCGAAATCAACGCGGGCGCGATCATCGCGTACCACCCGCCCATTTTTACGCCCCTCGATGCACTCACCGACGAAACACACACCCAACGGATTATCCGTGGGGCAGCCGAGGAAAAGATCGCGATTTACTCGCCTCACACCGCCCTCGACGCTGCGATCAACGGCGTCACCGACTGGCTCTGCGAAGGAATCAGCGCCCAGCCCGGACAAGCAACCCCAGGTACTATCCATGGCGACTGCCGAGCGCTCATTCCTTCAATCGGTGGCGACAACAATCGTGAAGTAAAAGTCATCACCTTCGTGCCCAGCGACAAAGTAGACGGACTCCGCAACGCAATGGGCACCGCGGGCGCAGGCGGGATCGGCAACTATCGGCTCGTCTCCTTCAACACCCCCGGACAAGGAACCTTCCTCCCCCAAGACGGCGCTACACCTGTCATCGGCAAGGTCGGCTCGCTCGAACGGGTCGACGAAACCCGTATCGAGATGGTCTGTTCACGCCACGCACTAGCATTGGTCATCGAAACACTCAAAGAGTTCCATCCCTACGAAACCCCAGCCTACGACATTGTTGAACTCTTTCCTGAGCCTATCCGAAAAATCGGTGCGGGCCGAAGGCTTGTACTCGATCAACCTGCCACGGTTCGCGAGCTTGCAGATCGACTCCGATCACACCTTGATCGTTCACGCATCCGCTTTGCGATCAATGGTCAAGATGATCGCAAGTTTACGACTATCGGCGTCATCCCGGGCTCCGGTGGTTCGATGGCCCAGATCGCCAAGGACGAAGGGTGCGAGCTGCTTATTACAGGCGAGATGACCCACCATCAGATTCTCGCAGCAAGCCAATCGGGTTTAAGTGTTCTCCTCGCAGGGCACACCAACACCGAGCGCGGGTACCTCAAACGATTAGTGGGCACACTCGAAAACCTGCTTCCAAATGCGAAGTTCCAGATCAGTACAATTGATCGTGATGAGATTCAAATAGGTTGATTAGTCGCTTGAGTCGGCATTGGCATCGGTTTTTCTAGCGGTATTTCCACCAGTGTTAATCGTGCCTGAAAGATTAATGACGGCTTCGGGCACTTTCATTTCCGCATCAAAGAGCACCTCGGACAATCGCCCTGGCGGGATGTACTGTGCCACACCAGTCAACGAATACGAGACCTTGCCAACACCCTTCAATGTATCTCCGGGAACCACCGCAGGGAGCACAAATACATGTGAGGAATAAGTATGCAGCGTTGTTTCTGTGCTGCGCATTCCAGAGAACACTTCGACCCCGTTTATTTCAACGGTGTAGTACACCCGTTTGAGTGGGATGGGTTCTTTATTGGGATTCGTCGCTTCGATCGAGAACTCGATCACCGATCGGTCACCTTCATTCACGACTTCTCGCACACCCACCGCGGTGAATGTTGGCACAAGCGTGTTCGTGCACCCGCCGAGCAGTGCGCAGGCGCTGAGCGCGATCATCCATAGGATTGAAGTGTGTGGGTAAACTCGGCTGGTGTGTGTATCGATCATCACCACGAGCGTAGCACACTTGGTGCTTGCCGACAGGGTTTGAAGCCATTAATCGATGACTGTGCCGCCGATTCCGGTGCCAGCCTCAACGCTTGTCGAGAGCATGATCCAGGTTGGATTGTCTTGATTCTGAGCAACCACCGTCTCCATGTTCAGATCTTTGCTCAGCTCGATATACCCTGTCCAGTGCACCATCAGCCACCCCATGACCAGGCATCCGACCCATGCACCAAACTCGGCGCTGCGTTGCTTGCGGATCAAGAGCAGTATCCCGACTGATAAAACCACCGTGCCCATTTTCCATACAGCAAGCACTGCGGGGGATTGATAATCCATCATCGCCCGAGCGAGCGGATTAAGCTCATTCATCCCGGTATGGGTAATAAACAGCAGCGTAAGATACAGATCAACCCCGCTCATCACAGCAATCGCAACAGAGAGCATCAGCACACGCATCGGGCGGCGTGCAAAGAGCGAGCATACCTGATGAATCAGGGTTCCCAGCCGCCTACGCACATTACCTATGGGTTGATCAAAATCATCCAGAACGGAGTTCATCTGTACAGAATCATCGTGCAATCAGTTGGTGGTGATGAGTGGATCACACGCTGGCACGCCCGTTGTGATCTCTTTATGTGTTCTGGGTAGTTGATCTCGGATTTTTCGGACGCAACCCTGGCCTATACGAGCCGGTTTGCTACATTGGCTGCGCCCGATGTCCTATTCTTAGAATAGTCGCTTGTATTCAGATGGAGTCAGTTATTGCACGCAACCAAGCTCTTATTGCTCTTGCCTTCACCTGCTTGCTTGTGTCCACGCCGCAAACCGTGTGTGCCCAACAGTTGGGCAACTCGGGTGTTGAGCCGATCGAGAATCCGATCTATATCGCCGACTCGCCGATCGCTTCTGAATCTTTGCTTCGGCTCCCCGAACTCATCGCACAAGACAACCTCGACGAGGCGGCTCGTTTAGTGAATCAGATTATCACCGAGCTGGGTGATCGGCTCATCGAAGGGCACACGCCGGGTGTTTTTATCCCTGTGCGTCAACGCATGCACCGCTTTGTGCTTGATGAGCCTGAGCTCTTAGCACTCTATCGCACCCAAAGAAGCCCGTCGGCCAAACGAATGCTCGATGAAGGTCAATGGGAACGCGTTGCACGCGATGCGTGGCTGACAGAACCTGGGATGATTGCATCGATCCATCAAATCCAGACACTTATCGAGGGTGCCCATTTTCATGCGAGCCTGCGCCTGCTTGATAATCTCAAATCCCACCCAGACGCCGATCTCTTTACCAACCAAACAACCAAGCTTTCAAAGCTGGCTGCGAATTTTACAACATCGTTTACTCCCCCGTTTGTGTCCCCTCAAGCCCAAAGTTCGCTGCCTTGGAAACAAACGACTACCCAATCCAATGTGAATCTTGATGGAATCCTCCCGAGCGCACTGGGACAAGCCGAGTTGACGCCTCAGGCTCAGATCAATCGGCTTGAGAATCTCAGCAACAACAGGCTCTCGGGCGCGAACTGGGAACCCACCGCGTGGGCTGCCCCGGTGGTCATGGGCGACTTCCTGTATACCAACGATGGCATCACGGTCTCATGCTTCGATCGCTTTACCCTCCGCCCGATCTGGAGGCTTGGAACCTCGGCAGACATAAGCGAGATGCCCGTCGCCCCTGATACCCGCGCCCGCCTCGGGCGGGTGATCGAAGACGCAACAACCATCACCGCGATCGGTCATGATTTGTATGTGCCCGCGGGCATCCCGCGTGACGGCAAACGCAACGGCAGCTCACGCCTGCTCAAACTCGATGCCAACACCGGCAAAGTCCATTGGTCGGTTGATATCAGCACGCTTGATTCAACACTGAGCGATGCGTCAATCCGTGGCCAAGTTGTCGTTGACGAAGGCATCGTGCTCGTCGGGGCACGAACCAACAATCGACGCAAACGGCTCATTACGCTCTCGATCGTCGGGCTCGATGCGGCGACGGGTGATCTGCTCTGGGTTCGACAGATAGCCTCCGCAGGCTCGCTCCCGTTCCAACAGATGGGACAGCTTGCCCACTCGCCGACACTCGCCGATGGCGTTGTCTATTGGACCGATCACATCGGGCTCGGATTTGCAATCGAATCTGCTACCGGTCGTGTGCTCTGGGCTCGACCGTTGCCGGCTCCAGATTTGTACGCCCGGTTCAGCCGACCCTCGTTTTCGAACAATACGCCTGTGATCAATGAGTTTGGGTTCTTCACCCTTTCAAGCGATGGCACAAAGATCATACAGCTCGATTTGAACACTGGTCAAACACTTTCAACGCGCCCCGCTGAGCCTGTGGGCGAGGCGTTGTATCTGCTAGAGGTTGACGGCTTGATCGCGTGTGTGAGCAAGTTCCAGGTCACCTACTTCCCCGCCAACCGCTTCGAGCATGCTGCGAGCACCCGATCAGAAATCTCAGGCAGCACAACAGGCATCCGCGGGCGTGTGGTGGTGATGGGTAAGAAGCTGCTGGCACCGATCGAAACGGGTGTGCAGATTCTTGATCCACGCCGACCCCAATATAAGCACCACACCGAGCTCGACTCTACAGGCAACATCATCGCCCTTGATGGTCAGTTGCTCGTGGTTGATGAGATGAATGTGTCGAGCTACCTTGCGTGGGAGACCGCCTCGGCGATGCTCGGGGATCGCATAGATACCGACCCTGCATCAGCCATCACCCTCGCCCAGCTTGCCCACCGTGCCCACCGAGTTGATGAGGTGGTGCCTGCTGTGGTTCGCGCACGGGATGTCATTGCTCGCCAGCCGATCACACAACGCGAGGAACTCAATAATCAGCTCTTTGCTGTCCTGCACGATCTCGTCACGCCGACTCAATCTGCCCAACCCAACGAGCAACTCCTCCCAGCAAAAGAGATGACCGTTCTCTTCGATTTGCTCTCAGATTTAGCACACTCGCACGAACAGGTGGTTGCCCATCGGATGGCTCTGGGCAACTGGAACGCGCTGCGGGGAAAAGCAATCAATGCGATTGATGCGTATCAAGATATCCTCGATCAGCCTGCGTTGAGCGCTTCGATGTGGAAGGGCACCGGGATCGCTGTCCGGGGCGGGATCGAAGCAACCCGGCGCATCGGCGCACTCCTCGAAATCAATGGCTACAGTTCGTACCACAAAATTAATCAGCTCGCCCAAGCCGAGCAGATTTTCCTTGAGAATGCTGACACCCCAAAGCCCTATGAGCAGCTCGCTGTCCGATACCCTTGGGCAACCATCACCCCAAAGCTCTGGCTCACCAGCGCCAATCTTTGGCGATCAAAGTCACAAACACCCGCGATGATTACAGCCGCCAATAACGGGCTCGATGCTGCCCGCTCGCTCGACAAGCTCGGCGAGCATGTTGATCAACACACCATTGACCTGCTCGCAGAACACGCGATCACCGGGATGATCTCGACGAACCGCGCCAAAGACGCCCAGACCCTCGCTGCCCAGCTAATCCTCGATTTTCCAAAGCTCACCATCCGAGTCGCAGGCGAAGAAATCACACAAGATCAGATCACCCGCAAAGCCCGGATCGCTGCCCAGCTCCCGGTGCTCGGCGATGTCTTTCTCCAAGACGATCAACCTGTTTTAATCGCAGGCTCGCCGATCAACCCAGTCCACCGGATCGATCAGGGCGGAATCGTCATGCACGCCCCCCAGCTCGGACGGATCAGCTATCTCCGCGTTGGGCGCAATGTATTTGAAACCGTTTGGTCGCGCAAAGCCAGATCCAACGAGACCCCGATCATCCCCTGGCAGGATGAATCACGCACACTCATCCTTTGGCCCGAAGGCTCCGACACACCCGACACCGGGACGATCGAAGCGATCGAAACAACCACAGGCAAGGTTGTGTGGTCGATCGAAAATATCCGTACAACCCTCGCTGAAAACTCGCAACGAATCCCCGATGATATCGCGCGTGTTGATGGGATATTCACTGCACCCGCCCAAGGGCAAGCCCCGATCAATCAGCTCGTCGTCGTCACCGACGGGCATACGCTGATTATCACCGATCGGATTGGCAGAGCAATGGGGGTTGATCTCTTCACCGGAGACAAACTCTGGCAGATCGACCTGCCCGCCAACCGGGTGTACGACATTGATCTCAAAGGTGGGGTGCTCGGGATCTGTGGCGTCATGCACCTCGATAATGCGCTCGAACAACAAAGAGGATCAACCACCTCAATCGTCGCATCAATCAACCCGCGCACCGGCGAAACCATTCAGGTCATCGACCGGTTCGGACAATCACCCAGGTGGATTCGTGTCGGGGCCGATGGCAATCTGTTTGTTGCGACCAAAGAACGAATCGTCGCCATCAATACCAATCAGGGATCGATCGATTGGATGATCAGCGATGAATCACTCCATGAATCGCTCGGCGGCTGGATCGCGGGTGATCAGCTCCTGGTGCTCAACTCATCAACCGATCTTTGGTCTTTGAGCCTTGCCCAAGGTGCCCATCAATCCCGCCCGCTCAATCTGCGTCAACAGCTCACCCCAAGGAGCTGGATTCAGGTGCGCCCGATGGTGAACTCGGTGTTGGTTGCCGGATCACACGGGTTCTCGGTGTTCGATCAGCACCAACAGCTCATTGCCAATGATCCGATCAGCACTGCGGCATCCATGATGTACAGCGCCTGGGGGCTCAACCGTGTGGTGTTCGCACAACGGACTCAGCAGTTGAGTGATGAATCACACACAACGCTGCTCCTGCTTGATCTCCATGATGCAAGGTTGCTCGACACGACCACACTCACAATCCCGCGGGTGCTCGATCGCTCAGCGACATCAATCGCCGCAATCACCGGCGGCATCATCGTTGGATTCAATGAGGTTTCCGTGTTTGTGCGTACGACAAAGGCGGTTCAATAGGCAATTTAGCTGGTGGGTGATTCGGTAGTTGTGCACGGATCGAGCCCGTCTTGGATCGCGGTGATCTTGTCGACTCGGCGTTTGTGTCGCCCGCCTTCAAACTCGGTATTCATCCACACCTCAATAACCTTATCAATGAGCCGTTCGCCGAGCAGATCGGCTGACAGACACAGCACATTGGCATCATTGTGAGATCGAGAGAGCTGGGCGGTGAGCTCGTCATGGACCAATGCTGCGCGGAGCCCGTTGACCTTGTTGGCTGCGATCGACATGCCGATCCCTGTGCCACAGATCAGCACGCCCCGATCGGCGTTGCCCGCGTTCATTTCATGCCCGACCGCATACGCCTGTTCAGGATAATCGCTGCTGCCTTCGCAGGCTTGGATGATTGATGCTTGATAACCGAGTTGGGTGAGTGTTTCTTGCACACGCTGGGCGGTGTCCATGCCCCGATGGTCGGCACCGATGATCACCCGGAGCGGGTTTAATGATGAAGATGACAATGATGAAGAATCGGTCATGCGAGAATCTCCTCGAGCCTGATTTGGATGAGTGGTTCAAGCTCATCTGCCACATCACAATAGACCTCGACAGGCTGTCCGAACGGATCTGCGATTGGATGGCGTGTATCGAGCGGAAAAACCTTATCAATAGCGCCTTGAACGAGCCCAATCACCGCTTGGGCGTGTGCCGGGGTCATGGTAAAGATGAGATCAGCCTGTTTGATAAGCTCTGGGGTGATCATCTTGGATTGGTGCCCAGAAAGGTCAATCTGGCGCCGGGTGAGTGCTTCAACCGCCTGCGGCGATGCCTGATATCCATCTCCAGCTGAGACTCCAGCCGAATTTACACTGATTGAGCAACTGGGCGAGTCAAACTCGCTGATGAGTTTCTGAGCAATCGCCTGGGCCATCGGCGATCGGCAGGTGTTGCCGGTGCAAACGAACAAAATGTGCTTCTTTGGTATCGCCATTGGCTCGATGCTCCGTCATCTGTCTGATCGTGTTGATTCACACAACTTTTGTTGAGAGAAAGGATAGCGTATTGCTCAGCCGCGTGTACTCTCCGCAAACCGACTGTACGCTACCGAGTTATCTTAGGTGATTCACACCAATGTGTATAACTTGCCAAGAGAAAGGTTGACAACAACCCACTTGAGTGATTAGGGTGTGGGTTGAGGAACACCATCGGGACGATTTCGCATAAGGGGATATCTGTAGCGAGTCGATCTGAATGTTTCTTTATTGAACGATGAACGCATCGCAACGATTCCCGCCTCGTTGCTTGACAGATTGAAAGTTATTTGCACATGCCCGACCATGATTACAAGGTCTTGGATGATGTCCTTGCGCACATCCGCACAGAACACCCAGCCGTCGCCCGGCGATGGTTCGATGATCTCGAACCCCTGGGAATCGTTTCGGGGACATTTGGTGTTCGTGCCCATTCTGATCTCCATCGCGACTACCTTCGGCTCAACGGGCTCGATGCTTTTAATGACGCGGTTCGATCCGTCACGGGTCAACTCATCGCAGTCCGGCTTTTGGGCCCCGCTGATGAGTGGGAAAAGGCGACCCAAAACACCCAGCACACCAAAAAAGCACGCTCGTTGCAGCAAAGCACACTCAACACAGCCCAAGCTCCCAGCGTAGCCAAATCCCAGATACAGGTACGGGCGGACTCATCATCCCTCAACGCTCCAAAATTAGGTTCTCAGAGAACACATGTCGCTTCTGAGCGTGCCCGGATTGATAGCGACCATACCTTGCCTATTAACCCAGATTATGGGTTTGACCAGTTTGTGATCGGCCCAAACAACCAGATTGCCCAAGCGGCGGCCACCGCGGTGGCTGAGAATCCTGGGCATGCCTACAACCCCCTGTTTATCCATGGCGGGGTCGGGCTTGGCAAAACGCACCTGCTCCAGGCAATCTGTCTCAAAATTAAACAGTTGCACCCCAATATCAGGATGCACTATGTCTCGTGCGATGGATTTATGACACAGTTCATGGGCGCGGTTCAATCCGGACATATGGTCGATTTCAGGCATGCTTTCCGCGATGTGGATGTGCTGGTGATCGACGACATCCATTTCCTTGCCAAACGAGATCGCACCCAAGAAGAGTTCTTCCATACATTTAACGCACTGTATCAATCGAACAAGCAGATCATCATGAGCTCTGACTTGCCTCCGAATGAAATTCCAGAGCTTGAAGAGCGGATGGTCTCGCGGTTCTTGTGGGGGTTGGTTGTCAAGGT
>JAESSR010000201.1 GCA_016764015.1 Phycisphaerales bacterium | reverse complement strand
GTACACAACAAGATCGACGATTTAGCTGGGTCAAGTTCACCTCAATTATCACTGGGTGAACAGATTTTCTATTTGTGTGTGCTTTGGGCTTGGATCTCATTACCAAGAGCCGATCGCAAAACCGCTGCTTTGACCAGCGTTTCTTCCCATTCCGCTTCTGGATCAGAGTCCGCAACCACCCCAGCACCCACTGGGTAGACAAACTTCCCATTCTGGATTCGATCAGTACAATCTGGATCGATTCCCCCCCAGATATGGGCGGTGCGGATCGAGACTGAACCTTTGACCTTGCCTGAGTCATCGAGCACGAGCATCGACCCGCAGTACGCGTCACGGGCGAGCGATTCGAGTTCATCAATGATCTGCATCGCACGCACCTTGGGCGCCCCCGTCACTGATCCTGGCGGGAAGGTTGCCTTGATGATCTCACCAAACCCAACGCCATCGGCCAGTACACCTTCGATGGTTGAACTCGCCTGAAGCACCCCAGACTTATGCGATTCAATCTTGCGAGGCTCAATAACCTGCACCGAACCGAGTGTGCACACCCTGCCTAAGTCGTTTCGCATCAGGTCAGTAATCATGTCGAGCTCTGCCCGATCCTTGATTGAGTCTCGCAACTCATCAGGATCGGCCCCGATTGGTCTCGTCCCCTTCATTGGCTCAGTACGAATAACCCGCGATTCAAGATCCGCCTCGATGAACAGTTCTGGAGAGATCGATGCGATCGCATGGCGTGTGCCCTTGTGATCGAAGATCATCATTGAACCCAGCCGAGGGTCCGCGACACCGACAAGGTCAACATAGCATGACCTTGCACTGCCCGAAAACGAGCCTTGCAGATGATGGGCGATGTTCGCCTGATAGATATCTCCCGCAGCAATGTACGCCTGGGTGCGTTCGACCGCTGCGATGTACCCATCGCGCCCCATCGATGATTCCACCGGGCCGATCGTATATTCGCCTGCTATATGATCGCTTTGATTCTCGCAGGGCGCCCACCGCTGAATGACAGCCAGCGGGAATACCCCTGATTCCATGCGTTGAAAACCAGCTTTGGGTTCAATCACGCGCCCGAGTTCATAACTGAGCATAATCAACCAACCCGAGTCAATCGGACATTCTTGGGTTGGATATGCTTCGAGAATCGCTTCGATTGTACCGATCGGGTCTGGGTCGCTGTGATCGATAATCCATGTCTTCAATACTCGATGCGTGTGTGACCCCGCTTGAAACCCAAGCCCAGTCAGCACCACAGACGCCGATGCGTGAATCTCTGATACCGATTCAGATGGATTGATTTGTGAGCACGGGTTCATCGCACGATGGTATCGCACAAAACAACCAATTCCTATACGATTCCATAAGCCCATTTTCGCGCCAGAGCCCAAATGTTGATCTACACTCTCAATCTGCTCTTTTGGGCAGTTTGGTGAATTCACCGCCCCACTATGAAAGTGGTTTCCACCCGCCAGATCAGCACTATTCAGGGATACATCAATGCCCATGGCCAAGAAAAAACCATCCAAGAAATCCGTCCGCAAAGCGACCACCAAAAAAGTAGCGAAGAAAGCTGCGAAGAAAACCACCAAAAAGACAGCAAAGAAGAAGGTTGTCAAACGCACCGCCTCGGCTCACAAGAAAGCCACCAAGAAGGCTGCAAAGAAAACAATAAAGAAGGCTACCGCGGGCAAACGCCACACCTCCAAGAAACGCACTAAAAAGGCAGTCCGTAAGGTTGCACGCAAGACAACCACCAGGAAGACTGCAAAGAAATCATCAGCCAAGAGAGCCGCTCCTAAGAAGCGCGTCATCGCGGGCAAGATGATCTACGCATTCGGTAAGAAGAACGAAGCTGACAGTTCAATGAAAACACTCGTCGGCGGCAAGGGCGCGAACCTCGCCGAGATGACAAGCATTGGTCTCCCGGTGCCTCCAGGGTTCACCATCACCACCGACACCTGTGCAGCATTCTACAAAAACAAGAAGCGCCTTCCAAAGGGGCTCATGATCGAAGTTGCCAAAAACTTGGCTTCGCTCGAAAAACAACGCGGCAAGGAGTTTGGCGATCAGTCCGATCCGTTGCTCGTTTCGGTGCGTTCAGGCGCTGCTGTCTCGATGCCGGGGATGATGGACACGATCCTCAACCTGGGTCTCAACGACAAGTCCGTCAAAGGACTCGCAGAGAAGACCGGCAACGAACGCTTCGCCTACGACGCGTACCGTCGGCTCATCAACATGTTCGGCGATGTCGTCATGGGTGTTGATCACCACCTCTTTGAAGCCGCCTTCGACACCATCAAGGTCAAGTACCAGGTTTTGGATGACACCGATGTCCCGGCAGAAGGACTCAAAGAGCTCTGCATCGCGTACAAAGAGGTTTACGCCAAGCATGTGGGCTCAAAGTTCCCACAGAACCCACTCAAGCAGCTCGAACTCGCCATCACCGCGGTGTTCGGCTCGTGGAACGCGGACAAAGCGATCTCGTACCGGCGCATCGAAAACATGACCGGGCTCAATGGCACGGCCGTCAATGTGCAAACGATGGTCTTTGGAAATATGGGCGATGATTGCGGCACAGGCGTCGCATTCACCCGCAACCCATCGACCGGCGAAAACAAGTTCTATGGCGAGTTCCTCATCAACGCCCAGGGCGAAGATGTGGTTGCGGGTATCCGCACGCCTCAACCTGTTGACGAGATGCCAGCATGGAACAAAGCGATTTATAAGGAACTTCTTGGGATCAAGAAGATTCTCGAAAATCACTATGTCGAAATGCAGGACATCGAGTTCACCATCGAGCAAGGCAAGTTGTTCATGCTCCAAACCCGTACCGGCAAACGGACAGGTTCGGCAGCCGTCAACATCGCATGTGACATGGTCAAAGAGAAACGAATCACCGAAAAGGAAGCGCTCTTGCGTATCCCGGCTGGCGATCTTACTCAGCTTTTGCTCCCAAGCTTCGATCCCAAAGCAAAGGAAGCCAACAGCGCACTGTGTGTCGGACTCCCGGCATCACCGGGTGCTTCGGTTGGTCATCCAGCATTCACCGCGAGCGAAGCGGTCGAGCGAGCACTCAAGGGCGAAAAGGTTATTCTTGTTCGCAAGGAAACCAGCCCAGAAGATGTTGACGGCATGCACAGCGCGGTCGGTATCCTCACCTCCACCGGCGGCATGACCTCCCACGCTGCGGTTGTCGCGCGTGGTTGGGGCAAGTGCTGCGTTGCAGGCGCTGGAAATGTTCATATCGATGAAAAAGCCGGCACCTTTGTGGTTGCTGGGCAGACCTTCGGGCGTGGTGATCTGATCTCAATCGACGGCTCATCGGGCGAAGTCTTCGCTGGATCGATGCCAACGGTCGAACCAGAACTCTCCGGCAACTTCTCCAAGATCATGAAGTGGTCCGACAAGTACCGCACCATGGGCGTTCGTACGAATGCGGATTCACCCAAGGACGCTCAACGCGCCCGCGAGTTTGGTGCTCAGGGCATCGGGCTCACACGCACCGAGCATATGTTCTTCGAGGGCGAACGCATCACCGCGATGCGCGAGATGATCCTCGCCGAGAGCACACCCGATCGCGAGGCAGCGCTCGAAAAACTCCTCCCGTTCCAACGCGAAGACTTCGTCGGGATCTTCACCGCGATGCACGGCTTGCCCGTCACCATCCGCCTGCTCGATCCACCACTCCACGAGTTCCTCCCTCACGAGCCCGACGCGATCCAACGCGTCGCGACGAATCAGGGTGTCTCGGTCGATATCGTCCGCAAGCAGGTCGCCCTGCTCCACGAATCGAACCCGATGATGGGGCATCGCGGGTGCCGATTGGCGATTACCTATCCTGAGATCCTCTCGATGCAGGTCCGTGCGATTGTTGAAGCAGCCATCGAATGCAGCAACAACAAGATCAAGGCGATCCCCGAGATCATGATCCCGCTTGTGGGCACGCATCAAGAACTCAGCATCCTCCGCGAGCAAGCCGAGGGTGTGATCGCTTCGGTCAAGAAGGAACTGGGTTTCAAGAAGAAACTCGACATCAAGATCGGCACCATGATCGAAATCCCACGCGCGGCCCTCACCGCCAACGAGATCGCCGAGCACGCCGACTTCTTCTCGTTCGGCACCAACGATCTCACGCAACTCGCCTTCGGGTACTCGCGTGACGACATCAACACCTTCTTGCCCGATTACCTCGGACGCGACATCCTCCCCGAGGATCCATTCCAAAGCCTCGACCAAACCGGTGTCGGGCAACTCGTCGAAATGGGATTCGCCAAGGGTCGCCAGACCAAACCCGATCTCAAAATCGGAATCTGCGGCGAGCACGGCGGCGATCCAAAGTCCGTCCACTACTGCCACAAAATCGGGCTTGACTATGTAAGTTGCTCACCATTCCGCGTCCCCATCGCACGGTTGGCTGCTGCACAGGCCGCGATCATGGACGACTAAGAATACGAGATCAGTATCATCACACACAAAGCCCGGAACACTCCGGGCTTTTTTGCTATGCTCTCTGGAATCATATCGAAGGGATACCCATTGGCTCAGAAAACAATCTTTGAACTTGACCTCATCAAACTCGCCAAGTGGCAGCGGCGAAGTACCATCGCAGCCATCACCATCTTGATCAGCTTCGTCGCGGTTTGGATTGGTACGGCCGTCGTGTTGGTTTATGGAATGAATACCACCAGTATTGACATCGGGTTCTGGATTTTTTATATCTTGGTCATGCTCCTCTCCGCAGCGCTTGTTTTTCCAACACACCGCGCAATGGGCTATGGCCTATTCAACTCGCTTCTTTGGACGGTCTTGGCCTTCCTCATCCCGTTTCTCGTCTTGCTCTCGATCGCTTCAACGGCTGGGCTTATTCTGAAACTATCGGGTGCCAAGGTTGGGATGTTCGGCGTGTCAAAAGACAACCTCGATCACATCCGCCCGCATCATTGCCGACAGTGCGGATACTCACGCGAGAGCCTTGAGATTCTCCAAGAGTGCCCAGAGTGCAATCGTGTGCCTCAGGTGATTTGAATCTGCTTTGAGCAGCCCCTAAACGAGCCGCGACCGTGAGGGAGCGGTCTTCATCTGGTTGTCTTTGATCGAAGAAAGAAGACCACTCCCTCACG
>JAESSR010000200.1 GCA_016764015.1 Phycisphaerales bacterium | reverse complement strand
GGCGACAAGCAACGCGATCTCGACGCCGCCATCGCCGCCGGCGTCCCCGCATCCCAGACCATCCGCGTCGCCCACGATTCCCCCATCGCCGATCTGGCCCACGCTGCACGCTTGATCCTCAACATCGAAGAAGACCAGCCCGACCAAGCCGACCTCTCCACCGTCACCCTGAGCCCCATCGACCCCTACGCCCACCCCCTCGCCGACGAAAAAATCCGCCGAACCGTCGAAGCCGTCGCCAACAGCATCGCCGAGCGCACCGGGATCAAGCTCATCGAACTCGATACCTCCGATACCCAGATCACCGCCACCCTCGCCACCCACAAACTCGGCGCTTTAGCCTTCATGGCCCAGCTCCGCCGTGACACCAACCGCTGGCACCGCTCCCACACCGGCAAGGACCTTTGGCCCAGCTCGCACAGCCCGAACGACTAACCTGAAAACGGTGGCACAGGCGTCCCGCCTGTGATGACTTTTTACACATATACACTCATAAGATCACAGGCGGGACGCCTGTGCCACTCAATACATCCTAATCTATGCCTATGCCCACCCCCGTCAAGCCACTCCGACTCCTCATCGTCCTCCCCTCATGGGTCGGCGATGTCGTGATGGCCACCCCCACCATCCGGAGACTCCGTGAGACGAATCCGGGCATCTTCATCGGCGGGCTCGTTCGACCCGGGATCGACCAACTCCTCTCGGGCAACACCCTTTTCGACGAACTCCACACCTCAACGCCTCACGGCATGATGGCCACCAAAAAAACCGCCAGCAAAATCCGACCTCGCCAATACGATACCGCGATCCTTTTCACAAATTCATTTTCCACCGCACTCACTACACGCTTGGCATTCATCCCTCGACGCATCGGGTATAGCCGAGACAATCGCGGGCTGTTGTTGACCGATCCAGTCGCTCCGCCTCGCAATGCAAATAAATCTTGGAAGCTCACACCAGCCGTCGATTACTACTGGAACCTCGCATCACACTTGCTCAATGAAGACCCTATCGATTGGTTGATCCACACGCCGGCCAACTGCAAAACCATCCCGCTCGCGTTGCCGAGTGACACCTACATGGAACTCGGGTTCACCGACGAGGACCAAGCCAAAGCCGACAGCATCCTCGAACGCGCGCACATAAACAGCCATACCAAATACGCGATCCTCAACCCCGGCGGCAACAACCACGCCAAACGCTGGCCAGCCGATCGGTTCGCCAAGCTCGCGGATCATTTGTACAACGAGCACAACCTCGCCGTCCTCATCAACGGCTCGCCGAACGAATCATATCTCTGCGATGAGATTATCGCACTTGCCAAAACAAACCCGATCTCCCTGCCCGCACTGGGCAACACCCTCGGGGCCCTCAAACCGATCATCGCTGGCGCGAAGATCCTCATCACCAACGACACTGGCCCGCGCCATATCGCGGCAGCCTTTGGCACGCCTTTGATTACACTCTTTGGACCCACCGATCCGAGATGGACAACGATCCCGACCAAGCCATTACCCAACGGATCACCTTCAGAAGTCATCATCGTCGCCGATCCAACCCTCCCCGCCGATCAGTCTGCCAACGATCACCCACAACGGTGCGCCATCGGGCATGTGAGCTACAAGTCAGTCGTATCTGCAACCGATTCTCTGCTTGATTTGTCCTGATTTGAAATTGCTACTGAAGCCATCAACTAAGCGGTCTATATTCTCTCATGGTCGACCAAACCCATCATCCCCGCTTGCCAACCGACACCGATGATGGGCTGCTGCTCATGATCTCTGGGCCATCCGGTGCTGGCAAAACAACCATCACCCGAGGCGTAGACCGTTCTATTGCCGACTCCGTTTTTTCGGTCTCGTACACCACCCGCGAAAAAACCGAAGCAGACAGCGAGGGTGTCGATTACCGATTCATCGATAGCGCAGAGTTTCAAGAACTCAACGATGAAAAAGCGTTTCTCGAATGGGCCGATGTCTTCGGTAAAAAGTACGGCACACGAAAAAAATGGGTTGACGAACAACTCTCAAGAGGGCGACTTGTCATCCTCGAAATCGATGTCGAAGGCGCAAAGCAAGTCAAAGCCAAGGTCCCCGACGCGTTCGGGCTCTTTATTTTGCCTCCCAGCGAGGACGAACTCCTCCGCCGACTCAAGAGCCGAAAGCGTGAGAGTGACGAACTCATCGCCAAACGATTCGCCGAAGCAAAGCGTGAGATCGCCGAGGCCAAAGCCTGCGATGCCTACGACAAGTTCTTAGTCAACGAGAACATCGATGAAGCGATCGCCGAAGCCATCATGATCGTCAAAGCCGCCCGCATCGCCCACACGATGCACAGCAAATAATCTATCCCAACGAGCCGCGACCGTGAGGGAGCGGTCTTTGGCTTTGGTGAGTTCATTCAGAAGAGAGAAGACCACTCCCTCGCGGTCGCGGCTCGTCAGAACGAAACCAACTATTAGTAATCCCGCCCAAACACACCATCGCGGGTGTTGTGCAGGAATGGATGCGGATGAGCGGCATAGGTCGCCCAGTTCGTCACCCCAGGGTTGGCCTCGGCAGGAATGCGGTTCTCGACATGCTGATCTGCAAACAAGATCGGTGTCTTTTCGAGAAGATTGAAAAATCCATCTCGTTCGAGCGGGCGACGGATATACGGCATCTCCACATCCCACATCAACGCCTTGGCCGAGGGATACCGCACCATTGATTGGCGTACGCTCCGCTCAAGTTGTGCCCATTCCGTGCTCGGAAAATCTTCCTCGCTCCATATCTTGGGCTGACCTAAAAATGACGCTGAATACTGGAATGATGGAACAGTAGTTATGATGACAGGCTGCATACTCAGATCCCGCTCTGCGCCCGGTGCAAGATACATTTGTTTATTCTCTGCCCAAGGGTAAGTCTCAAAGAACAGATTGGACCAGAAGTCTGATGCCTGCCAATGCCCCATCGTGGCTCTGCCCATATGGGGATTCGGATCTGGGTAAAACCGCCCCGGGATCGGTGCCGGATACAACCCCTTTGAGCTTCCCAAATACATCTCGTACACCTGACCAATGGATCGCAAATTCACCGAACTTGCGAGTTCTTGAGCTTGGCTCCGTGCCTTACCCAAAGCCGGCACCAACAACCCAATGAGCAACGAGATGATACCTACGCTCACCAAAAGCTCGATCAAGGTGAATCCAGAACGATTAACAAATCGGCTTTCAAAATGTTTTGTATGACTCATCATTATCCTCAAGGACGAGGGGTATACACAAAAGTCCCCATAGGCACACCAATATATTCACAGGATACAGCACTCCACCCACCCCTCGGGCCATCATTTATCAGCGTGACACCTAACTCAAGTTCGAGTTCAACTTTTCCATCAAAGCTCGGAACAACAACACTCAAAAATATTTCGTATGCTGAATATGAGCCCGCACCATCCATTGCCAAGTTTTTTCCATTGGCAAGATCACGAAAATAGGTCCCACCCTTCGGCTCAGATCCAGCGATTTCTCTCCCGCGAATGAAACGGGGTTGAACTCGAATAGAATCCACATCAATATTTCCATGCCGCGCCCATACTGTGGTCCGAAGCCATGCCAAATCAGCTTTGGCGATATCATCATCAACGAGTTCACTGGACGGTTCAGTGACATAATTTTTTACATACTCTGTCCGAGTATTTGTCCTATGGCTTATTACAAAATCCGCAAAGGCAGACGAAATCTTTGACAAATCCGTCTGTGTCGGCCGTGTACTATTTGGAATCTCTAAAGCGACCGCATTCACCTTTCGGCGAATGCGGTCGAATAGGTCATCAACTTCGCCCTGAGTCATTTTCAGTTCATAGTCTGGAATATCTGCGCCCACAAGCACTCTGTCAATCTGCTTGCTTTGAGCATTTATGTCTGATTTGCGCTGATTAACCACATAAGGCCATACTCGCATAACAGAAAACACAACAACACTCACAACTGCGATAATCGTTAGGGCAAACTTAAAGTTGATGGATTTCATATTTACTATCTCACACTATGAAGGATACAAACATACATGTATCGCACCCAGCGATACATTGTTTTCATCGAAAAGTTCTGCCCATCCGCCGCATGTAGCGCCTGCAGGACAGGAATATTTTGGAATTGTTTGAGTGGCTCCCGATCTAAGCACAACTGGGAATGCCGGACAATTCACAGGAACTGGCCCCGGCGTTGGGCCGGCCAATGCCATTGCAGACATGACCCCAACCAACAACACACTCGCCAACACATCAACTATCTTCATTTGCTTCTTCATTTTCATTTTCTCCTCCGAGCCGAGCCCGGAAACCAAGGAATAGACACAACACGGCACTCGCCGAGTTCTGGTACGCATGAACAATCAACTGGTTCGCTGCGTCCGGAGCCGCCGAGACCCCGCACCCGCAACTCCCCGTGTATTTATTGTGGTCAAGAATCAATGAATACCCAGCCCCGGCAGCGAAAAACACCCCCGAAAGCACCAATCCAGCCTGGCCTTTCCGAAACAATAACAGGGCAATAAGTATTCCCAGTGTGAGCACTGTCACGACAAAGAACGCCCCGGCACCGCTACCTGATAGCCCAAGCCCGTTCTGCAACGGGCTCAGAAATCGACTCGGATCAACCATCTTGCTCATCAGCGCCAGCCCAAACAACCCGGCAATGCTCAAACGAACAATCCACTGTGCCCAACCAAGTTTGATTTCGACTTTCTGATTCATCACACACAGAATATACCAGCAGGGGGGCGGGGGGGCAAGTGGAGAAGCTGAAAAACATACAAAATAATACAAAACCTCATTTATGAGTTTTTATAACACACAAATGAGGATTTTCGCCTGCCTTACCTATTCGGGGGAGCGTTTGCTCGCCTTCAAGATGAACCAAGTTGAATACATTATTCGCAAGTTCCACCATCGCACGCATTCGCCTGGTACCGGAACTCTTCCTTGACAATTTTCCCGTTCTCAACCGTGTAATCGGCGACTTCCTGCATCTTCGTGCGTGGCCAGGTGCCGTCCTTTGATTCCATATCGAGATCAAAGATCACGCTGAACCCGCTGGGTCCAACAAACGGCCCGCTCACTTCGCACGAATGACAAGTGACGCTATCCATCCATTCCTTATACTTCGCCATCACCGCATCGCGCCCGGTATACACCTTCCCGTCACCTTCGATGCTCGTCCATCCCTCGGCAAAGTGCTTGTCCCAAATCTTCGCATCATGATCGAGCATGTTGTCGCTCGGCAGCTTGCAATGAGCAACAAGGTCATTGGCGATGGTGGTGATTGATTCAATTTCGGTCATGGACATGGCGTGCTCCTGTTTCGTTTGTGAACTTTTGATATTCTGGCCGCTGCGCCACGATGGCAATGCGACCTCTCCAGCATACACATACCGATACCACAGCACAAGGTTGTGTTTGGTGATTATTCGGTATTTTTATTCTCCATCAACTCACCGTCAGCGTTGGTTTGCTGGCACCTTTGCCCATCGACGCCAGCGTCACCTGGGCTTCGAGTTGATCCACCAAAGTCTCAAGTGCTTTGGGCAGTGCCTCGCCGCCGGCGGTTGCTGGATCGAAGTTGTGCGTCGGCTTGCCGCCGTCACAGTTCTCACGAAGCGCCATATTGATCGGGATCGCACCCAAGAATGGATGGTTCAATCGTTGGGCCATCGTCTGCGCGCCGCCGCGACCAAATATATCATATTCCTTGCCATCGTCACCAATAAAGAAACTCATGTTCTCGACCACCCCGAGCACCTCGACGCCGAGCGATTCAAACATCGCGCTTGCACGCACCGCATCGTCCTGCGCCACCCGCTGAGGCGTACACACAATCACCGCACCGGTGAGTTGCACGCTCTGGGCAAGCGTCAAAGGCACATCCCCCGTGCCCGGCGGCAGATCAATAATCAGATAATCCAGCTCGCCCCATTGCGTCCGCTCGATGAGTTGCGTGAACGCCCCGTGCGCCATCGGCCCACGCCAGATCAAAGGCTTCTCGGCATCGACCAGCTTGCCCATCGTGATCGACTTGATCCCATGCGCCATAAACGGCTGCAACGCACCATCGAGCACCACCTGCTCCATCGAATGCAACCCAAGCATGGTTGGGAACGATGGCCCATAAATATCGCCATCGAGCAACCCGACCGAATGCCCCTTGCGAGCAAGCCCGATCGCGAGGTTCACCGCAATTGTCGATTTGCCAACGCCGCCTTTGCCTGCGCCGACAGCGATGATGTGCTTGACACCCGGCACACCCGTCGCGCCGCTATTTTGAGGAGTGGGGGTGTTGGGATCGTCCTTCGGATTCTTATCCTTGAGTACACCCTTCTGATCGCCTTTGAGTTTCATCACGACTTCACCTTGATGATCGACAAAGTCCACAACCAAGCCGAGGCTCTCGATCCCTTGCTCTTTGGCTGCGCTGCGCACCATCGAATCAATCACCGCACCCATTTTGGCGAGCTGATCACGATCGGGTTGTGCTTCGTCTGGATATCCCTGCGTCATGCAAATCCGAACCGATGCGTGCTCATCGCACACCGCGATATTCATCACGCACCCGCGTGAAACCAAGTCCTCGCCAGACGGATGGGTGACGGCAGCAAGCGCTCCGGTGATGTGTTCTTTGGTCAGTGTCATTCTGAAATATCCTTTTTATCGCCCATTTCACAAGGTACAGATCATAGGGATTATGCAGCGTATATGAGCAAGTTTCTGCCCAGGAACCACAGAGATCGCCTATTCCAGTTCTCAGACAATCACCAGATACTGTACAATAAGCCGATCAAGGGGGTGCCTTGATCTCGAATTCAACTCAGCAATCGGTAGGTATGCAATACGCTGGCATCTGATTCGTTGAGCATCACAGACAGACACGCACCGCCTATTAGGCACGAAACGAATGGAGAAACACAATGAACACGAAACGCACACTCACAGCATCACTCGCACTGGTCATCATCGCAGCTTCGGGGATGGCAGCCGCCGGCCCGGAGAAAAAAGAACAGCGAGACAAAGACCTTCTCCGTGGACCAAAGGTGACCACTACCTCTCCTGATAAACGCCGAAACAATGATGACTCGATGAGCGATAAGTCTCAGAGGCAGGCGAATCATCCCGTCATTATGCGAGATTACCAGTTGGCCTTCCGCCAACTCCAAGGAAAAAAGTCAACACAATCACTCAATCTCACAGACAAACAGCAAGAGCAAGTTCGCGATGTGATGAAAAAATACCGTCAAGAAATGAAAACATTCCAAGAAGAAAACCTCGGGAAGATCCAAAAGATCCGAGCAGATATCAAAGCAATGCGCGAAGCGAATCAAGACATGGACCCCGAGGAGAAGAGAGAGCGAACTACAAAGGCCCGCGAAAAACTTCAAGCATTCATGAGCAACGCATCCGCCAATAAGACAGCCATCGCACAACTCAAACAAATCCTGACACCCGAACAGCAGAACATGATCAAAGCTCATATCAAAGAGGCCCGCGCCAAACGATTGCAAGGCGACCAAGCCCGCGAACGCAGAGTTGATCGTGACGGTGAAGCTCAGGATCAACGCCGCAGGCCAAACCGTGATCATGTGAAACGTTCAGACGATAAGCCCGCTCAAAGAGGCAAACGATCCAAGAAAGAACAGCCATCACCAGAAGACGACGGCTAACCTGAGTTATTCATTCCGAACTGCTCGATAGAAACTGGCAAAAAATCCCGATTCCGTCCGAGCCCGCTTCCGAAAGGCGCGGGCTTGTTT
>JAESSR010000199.1 GCA_016764015.1 Phycisphaerales bacterium | reverse complement strand
TCGACGATTCATAGTCAAGCCTAGCCTCACATCGATTGAGAATCTGATATACTCTGGGTATGACTGAACCAACCATCCTTCGTAAAGCCGAGTTCGATCCCAAGGTCAAATCCTACTGGATTCTCGGCCCTGTGATTGTGCTCAGTATCTTTATCATCACAATCCCCATAGCGATCCTATATGCACTCATCGCTCGGATGTTTATTGATCGCAAGCTCGCCAACATGAGCTGCACCCTCACTGAGCACACGCTCGATATCAGAATGGGAATATGGAACAAGACCGAATCCACCATCCCGCTCGAAAAAATCACCGATCTCCAGCTCTTCCAAGGCCCAATCATGCGCCACTTTGGCATTCACGGGTTCAAGGTCGAGACCGCAGGGCAATCCTCACCCACCGGCGGTGCATTGGTCAATCTCATCGGCATTGTCGATACCAAAGAGTTCCGCCAAGCTGTGCTCGACCAGAGAGATCGGACAAATGCGAGCGCAAGCCCAGTTGCCGCCATTGCCCAATCGGCTATCCCAACACTCAATGATCCACAGACAACCGAGTTATTGACCGATATCCGTGATTCACTCCAAAGAATCGAACAAAACTTCACGAACAACTCAGGCTGATCTTCGCCCATTTTTAGGCTATCATTCCCTCCCGTATTCGCTCAAACACATCGGATGTGATTTGGCGATCAAATAACGGGTCTTTGGAAGGATTGTGCGTTGGCAGACAACACCATCACATGCCGTCTTGTCACCCCGAGTGCCGAGTTGCTCAACGAACAGGTCGTGTACGCCTCGGTTCCTGCATGGGACGGGTTGATCGGTTTTCAGCATGGCGGAGCCTCATTGGTCTCCCGCTTGGGTCTCGGAAAACTCCGCCTTGACTTCCCCGCAGAAAACGGCTCGGGCTCCCGCGAATACCTCGTTGAAGGCGGCTTCGTTGAGATGGGAAACAACGAGCTCGTGATTCTTGCAGAGCGTGCAATCGCCGCCGAAGAAATCATTGAATCCGAAGCGAAGGCTCAGCTCGCAGAAGCCGAAGCTCGCATTGTCCCTGAAGATGCACCTAACAAGCTCGAAGCGGTTGAAAAAATCACCCGCGAAAAAGCATGTGCCAAGCTCATGCTCTCAATGGCCAAAGCTTCAAAGGCCGTCGGCATCTGATCTTTTCAATCTTGTCTTGTATTCGTGGCACAGGCGTCCCGCCTGTGTTCTTTTTTGTCCGCATGTAATCACCAAAGAAGAAACGCAGGCGAGACGCCTGTGCTTCGGAAGAAAGAAAACTCAGTTAGAAAATTTCGACATCGCCCGTTGCATATCCCGTTGATTTTCACGATCCGCGATGGCCTTGCGTTTGTCGTGCTGGGCTTTGCCCTTGGCGATTGCGAGCTTGATCTTCACCAATCCGTGAGAAAAGTACATTTCCAAAGGCACAAGTGTGACGCCCTTCTGATCCACCTCGCGAGCGAGCTTGAGCATCTCTCTCTTCTTGGCCAACAGCACACGATCCCGTTTGGGAATGTGGTTGAGCTGCCCGGCGGGTTGATACATCCCGATATCGACCTGATGAAGCGTGAGCCGAGGGGGCTCTAAATCCACACTGATATATCCTTCCTTGAGCGAACAGCTCCCCTCGCGGATGGCTTTGACCTCTGATCCCTCAAGCACGATCCCGACCTCCATCGTGTCAACGATGAAGTAGTCGTAGAGCGCCCGCCGATTATTGAAACTCGGTGGGCCTTGCTTGGATTTCTTCTTGTTCTTTGCCATTTGCACCCTAAGCATAGCCGATTGCTTGTGCTGGCTCTCAAAACCTCTTCCGAAACCCGCCGAGAGATCGCGTGCGTATCATCGCTCTATGCCTTCACGATCCTTCATCAATATTCTTTTCATCACAGCCGTCTGTGCGATGTTGGCGGGATGCACCCAGCCGCTCAATAATCGGATCACCCTCGGCGGGTCATATCGCTCACCTTCGTTCCGAGCCGTCTCGACCACACAACAATCAACCGATACTGGGCTGCTCGATTCCACACCCAAGCCAAGAGCACACTGGGCCCCAACACGGTACATCGCCCCGATAGACAGCGTGGTTCACACACCCACCTTCCAGCTCTTTGCACTCCCAAAGAAATCGGACACGGCGAGAATCTATGGACGATTCCCAACACCACCGGATTCAATCGAGCTCAACTCTGCAAACTGGAGCAAAGACCTCCTCATCACCCTCTCCGAACTCGGTCGATCGATCGTCGGCACCCCGTATGCGATTGGCTATCTCACCATCACCGGGCAACTCAACAAACCCGTAGCATCTCCTGCCCGACCCTGGAAACGAACTCAAGCTAAAAACAACTGGTCGAGTGGATACCCCACGCCGCTCGGGCAACTCAATGCACCCAAAGCACCGCCAATGAAGGATCAAAGCGATGACTGAAGACAACCCACCCCGTTGGTCTTTTAAACCGGATATCGAAATCTCGGTCCCTCAAACGGCTCAGCTCCATGCAGACAACGAAAGCTCAAATTTTCTGCTCATCGATATCCGCGAATCGAATGAACTCGAAACCTCATCGATCGACGGCGCTTTGCATATCCCGATGGGCGATATTGCGAGCCGAATCAATGAGCTTGATGTCGATGAGGACACCACCATCGCCATCCTGTGCCGTTCTGGAAAACGATCACTCAAAGTTGCTCTCTATATGCAAAAGCAAGGGCTCGCTGGTACCCGCTCAGTTGCGGGTGGCATCAACTGGTGGTCCGAGCGGATTGATCCCACCATCAAGCAGTATTAAACTTACACATGACTGTCACACAATCCATCAAGCTCAACCTCGCCCACTCTCCAGATTCTGATGATTTGGTGATGTGGTGGCCCTTGATTGGCGTCCGGTATCCAGACGGGACACCGATCGAAGGCGACCTTGGCAAGCCTCAGGTTGATACTGGACGATTTGAGTTCAATCTCCTTGCTCGCGATGTGGAAGAACTCAACAAACTCGTCATCGGCTCAGAATCTGCGTACGACATCACCGCGATCTCATGTGCCACTTATCCTGCAATTGCAGATCGGTACGCCATGACCGCTTCGGGCGGCTCCTTCGGCGAAAACTATGGCCCACGCATCGTCGTTGCTGCCAATTCGCCATTCACAACCCTCGATGATCTCAAAGACTCTACATGCACTGTTGGCATACCGGGGATCAATACCTCCGCCTACATGGGATTACGGATGGCGATCGGCGTGTTTGAGCATCAAGAACTCCTCTTTTCAGATATCCCCGGAGCCGTCGCTGACGGCAGCGTCGATGCCGGATTACTCATCCACGAAGCCCAACTGACCTATGCACAGATGGGGCTGCGTGAAATTGGCGATCTGGGCAACTGGTGGCATACGCAGACCGCCAAGCCATTGCCGCTGGGGCTCAATGTCATCCGTCGCGATTTAGACGATCGGCATGGAGCGGGCACCTGCCAAGAGCTTGCCGATGTGCTCAATGCCTCGGTTCAGTGCTGTGTACGCATGGGCGAAGCCTCCCGATTGTACCTCCAGCTCAACAAAGGCGATCGCACCGAGTGGGACGACCCAGAACTTGTTGATCGGTACCTGGCGATGTATGTCTCCGGATTGACACTCGATATGGGCGAAACCGGGCGTGATGCGATTTCGACCTTCCTTGGGCGTGCAGCCGACGAGGGATTGTGTGAACGGGTCGAAAATATTGACCCGATGTAGGTTCTGATTTCACACCTGTGCTAGACTCGTGCTCATCTGCCACTGATCGACGATTTTTCCGTGATCGGAGACTGTTCATGCCGACGAGTCTTTCTCTACCCGTCTCATCGAATCAGCCAAACAGGCCAACGCCCGGCGGTTGCGCATGCCAAAATAAATCAGCTCTTCGCTCAGATCAACACCCAGATCAATCCAAAGACCAACCCAAAGGCCAACCCAAAGAAAAGTGCGGCGTGATCGGTATCTGGAACGACCCAGACGCTGTCCGCAAGGTCTATCTCGGTCTTTACGCGCAGCAGCATCGTGGGCAAGAAGCTGCAGGGATTGCGGTCACCGATGGCGAGATCATCGAAGCCCACACCGGTCAGGGCTTGGTCGTCGATGTATTCGATAGGGATGTAATTACCAAACTCGAAAAGCTCCAAAACCACTCAGATGCTGGGGATGCAAATCATGGCGCAATCGGGCACAACCGCTACTCAACCGCAGGCGGCTCGAAGTTTTGCAACGCCCAGCCACTCGTCGAAACAACATTCGCAGGCCCGGTCGCCATCGCCCACAATGGCAATCTCGTCAACGGCGACGAATGGCGCAAGGAGCTCTCTCGGGTCGGTCGCTTGTTCCACACGACCTCAGACACTGAAGTGATTATCCATCTGCTCGCTTCACCCGAACTACGAGACACCCCCGACCCAGTAGCCGCAACATTGCGAAATCTGCTCGGCGCGTTCTCATTAGTGCTGCTCTTTCCGGATCGGATCGAAGCCGCCCGTGACCCGTGGGGATGGCGACCGCTCGTCCTTGGCGAGCTGCCCTCGGGCAAACCCGTCGTCGCTTCTGAAACTGTAGCATTTGATGTGATTGGCGCAAAGTACATCCGCGAGATCGAACCGGGCGAAATCGTCACACTCTCCAACAAGGGTGTCACCTCGCGTCGATTCGCTGCTCAATCTGAGCCGCTCGCCCAGTGTGTTTTCGAGCATGTGTACTTCGCGAATCCCGCATCAAATGTATTCGGGCAAAATGTACAAATCTCGCGTGAACAGTTCGGCGCTAAGCTCGCCCAAGAAGCCTTCGTCGAGGCTGATTTCGTCATGCCCATGCCAGACTCGGGTCGTAGCGCAGCCAACGGCTACGCGATCGAATCCGGGATTCCATACCGCGAAGGAATCGTGCCCAACCGGTATGTTGGACGAACATTCATTAAACCCACCCAAGAAGAACGAGCCGCTGCTGTTCGGCTCAAGCTCAATGTGATTTCTGAGGTTGTCCGTGACCAAAGGCTCATCATTGTCGATGATTCGATCGTCCGAGGCACCACCACACGCCTGAAAATGATCCAACTGCGTGAAGCGGGCGCTAAGGAAATCCATCTGCGGATTTCGTGCCCACCGATCAAACATCCCTGCTTCTTCGGCGTGGACTTTGCAGATCGAGATCAGCTTGTCGCCCATGGGCGAAGCGTCGAAGAAATCCGTGAGTTTCTCGGGGTTGATTCGTTGTATTACCTGAGCCAAGAGGGCATGCTCAGCGTGATGAATCAAGACCCCAAGCACTACTGTACGGGTTGCTTCTCAGGCGAGTACCGCGTTGATGTAGACCACCCTGTTGCATGCGAAGTCGCGACCAAGGCTCAGTTGAGCATGTTCAAAACAATATAATCGAAGGCTTTGTGCGTTCAACCGCCCCAGTTGCTATCGACCGCCAAATCGCCACCTGCACCCGCTGGACGGAAGACAAACCCGAAGCTGGTTTCGCCTCGGATGTTGTCGAACCGGATGGTCGCGCCGAGTGTCCCGATCTGGAATCGACGAAGAATCTGAGCGTTGAATGTCTGGAAGTCGTCGAGCCGGAAGTTGTAGTTGAGCCGGGTGTTGATCGCGTACTTGTCGGTCAAACGATACCTCGCGGACATCGCAGCAAAGGTCGCATCAAGCGCTGAGACTTCACGATATTCTACGGTTGTTGTGAATCCTGGTCGATGCTCAATAATCGCGCCGATGCTCGCACGCGCCGTGCGATCAGTATCGAGATCATAGATTATTTCGCCAGCAAACGCGAGGACTTCAGTTGGTTTCCAGACCGTACTCATCCCAAGGTAATCACCCGGATTCGATAACTCTGGACGCGATGAGAAGTATTGTGGTATTTCGCTCTTGCCCGCACGACCGCTGGTCGTCACATACTCTGTGCGAACCTTGAGCACATCGACATCGCGCCAGCGTCCGACCCCGCCCCGCTTGGTTTGCCAGGTCTGATCGATCGCTGCCCGGAACGAGTTGCCCGTGAGCAAGCCCTCGACATCATCATCGAAGATCGGCAAGTCACCAGCATCAAAGTTTGAATCCGCGCCCCAGATGGTAATCGAAGGCTCGATGATATGACGGAGCCGATGGACATCAAAGAATCGGCTCTCGGCATCGTTATTGATCTTCGTCACACTCGTTGAAAGCGTCACGCCCCCGCCCCCCCAGAGCCGAACATCGTCATCTTGCCTAGGGCTGAACGCATCGAACGAGCTGTCATACGCGCTGAGCCTTGCGACCGCGAAAGGAACCACCGCGATCGGACCGAGATCAAAGCGTGAGCTCAACTCATGGCGGGTATCGAGCCGAGCAACCGTTGACTCATCGAGCCCCAAAGCTCGAAACTTATCGCCGAGCGACTCGCTCGCAGTCGTCCCGAACGCGTCATTAGCAAGTGTGTCTGTTGTGAAGCCGTACGAACTCGCTGCAACCTCTGAAAAAGCGAGCCGAAGCATTCCGGCGCGAGCCTCGAACGAATACATCAACAGCCCGGGCTTGTAATCTGCCAACAAATCCTTGCCCAAAGATACGAATCGAGCTTCGGGGAGTTTGTCAACCCGATACCCAGGCGACTGGAGCAGATGCTCAGGGACAATAAAATCATTGATCGTTGTGCTCAACTCGAGCGCAAAGTACGAACTATCTGCGAGCCGTTCAAACTGCAATCGATTCCGAAAATCTTCTGTCGTTCGCCCAATATTGTCAAAGAGTGCGGGCACGAATGCTTCATCGGAGATATAACTGAACTCGGTGACGAGTGTCCACGCATTGGTGAACTCCCAGATATCGTTGAGTGCAAAGATACCACGCGATTCACCATCGCGTGTGATTCGTTGCCCTGAAGCCGTGATGTCTGTGCCGTTGTCATCGAAGAGTAAGTACGAGAATAATCCACCGCGATGCTTGGGTGTATTCCAATCACTACTCACACCGATACCCACGCCTCTATCGGCGTAGTAATCTAGATCAAGATCGACTTCGATCCCGGGAGGCGCATCGATCTTGAACAGCGAGAGCGCATTCCATCGACTTTTAATCGCGGTGCCAGAACGATTCGTATCTTCGATCGTAATC
>JAESSR010000198.1 GCA_016764015.1 Phycisphaerales bacterium | reverse complement strand
ACCACTCCGCGCAAGCTCAACGCGAACAAACTCAGCCAACTCATCCGTATCATCAAACCGCACATCAACCCGCACATCAACCCGCGCATCCGATTCACGCAGATAAAACGCGGGGAATGAATCGGTTTGATATCCAACCACCGTCACGCCCAATGATTCCAACGCTTCGCGCGTCGAGACCACATCCAAAATAGATTTGACCCCGCTCGTCACCACCGCAATCGGGAACCGAGTAAACGCCATCAAGTCCGCCGAGATATCAAGCTGCGTGCCATACCCATGATGCACCCCGCCAAGCCCGCCGGTTGCAAACACCCGAAGCCCGGCGTACGCCGCGATCTCCATGGTTGTGCTCACCGTCGTCGCGGCATGTGATCCCTGCGCCATATAAATCCCAAGGTTTGCGGTATTCGCTTTAGGAACCGACTCAGCATCAAGCATCGTTTGCAGTTGCTCCATTCCCATCCCAACCGTCGCCACACCATCGAGCACACCGATCAGAGCCGGGGTAGACCCCTCTGCCTCGACCACCCGCCCAAGCTCTTCAGCGAGTCCAGCAGCAGCGGAGTTCGGCACCCCATGAACCAAGAGCGTCGTTTCAAGGGCCACCGCACGCGAAGAAACATGTTTATTGATCTGCAAGACAATACTCCAATCGACCCAATCCTAGGGCTGAGTATGGTATGGTGTCAGTCGATCCCTCAATACCCATTTGTATTTCCAAAGGATGATCTATGGAAACCGTGCTCATCGTAGTTGCGAGCTTTGTGTGCTACATCATCGCCTACAAAACCTATGCCCGATTCCTCGGCTCCAAAGTCTTCAAGATCGATCCCGATCGCCAGACCCCGGCCTGCGAACTCAACGATGGCGTCGATTTCGTCCCCTCAAAGAAATCCCTCGTCTTCGGGCATCATTTCACCTCCATCGCAGGCACCGGACCAATCGTCGGCCCAGCAATCGCTGTCGTCTGGGGCTGGGTCCCCGCACTCCTCTGGGTCTTCTTCGGCTCAATCTTCATGGGCGCCGTCCACGACTTCGGGTCACTCATCATCTCCATGCGCCACCAAGGGCGAACCATCGCCGACCTCTCCGGGGCCGTCATCAACGCCCGCGTCCGAATTCTGTTTATGATCGTCGTCGTCATCGGGCTCTGGATCGTCCTCGCCATCTTCGGGCTCGTCATTGCAACCATCTTCAAGCTCTACCCCAGCAGCATCATCCCTGTCTTCCTCCAAATTCCCATCGCCATCGCCCTAGGCATCTGGCTCAAACGCAACGGGAATATGATCCTCGGCTCACTCATCGCCGTGGGACTCATGTACGCATCCATCTATTGGAGCGCGGGATTCGACATCATCGGCAAGCATGGCATGTTTCCATCCGTACTGACAGATCACCTCTCCGAGATCGGCATCTGGACGCTGATCCTCATGATCTATGTCTTCATCGCCTCTGTCCTCCCCGTCAATGTCCTCCTCCAACCACGCGACTTCATCAACTCCTGGCAACTCCTCATCGCAATGGGGCTCCTCGTCCTCGGAGTCCTGATCGCCCAACCCCCGATCGTCGCCGACGCCGTCCGCCTCGTCCCTGATCCCTCCGCATCGGGCATACCCGCCCCGCCGATGTTCCCCTTCCTCTTCATCACCATCGCCTGCGGCGCAGTCTCCGGGTTCCACTGCCTCGTATCTTCCGGCTGCTCCTCACGCCAACTCAAGACCGAAGCCGACGCCCAATATGTCGGCTACGGCGCCATGCTCACCGAAGGCTTCCTCGCCACCCTCGTCATCGTCGCCTGCACCGCCGGCATCGGCATGGTCGCCGCCGATGGACAAGGCGGACAAGGCAGTCAAGACGGACACGCAATCTGGCTCCAGTACTACCAACAGTGGGGCGGCGACGCCGGCTTAGGCGCCAAGCTCACCCCCTTCATCGAAGGCTCCGCAAACATGATCGCCGCCATCGGCGTCCCACACCACCTCGCTATCACCCTCATGGGCGTCTTCGTCGCATCCTTCGCCGCCACCACCCTCGACAGCGCCACTCGTTTACAACGCTATGTCATCGCCGAACTCGCCATGCCCAAACCAAAGCCCGACGGCACCCAGTGCGCCCGCTGCAACTACCCCCGCGCCGGCCTGCCAACCGATGCCCCATGCCCAGAATGCTCAGGAGATCAATGGATTCATCGCTTGGGATTGATCGGAAAAACCCGCAAGCTAATCGCCAACCGATACAGCGCAACCCTGATCGCAGTACTGACGGCTTCCGTATTCGCATTGAGCGACGGCATGCACGAACAGTACTACCCAAATGTCAACTGGTCGACGGGCTACGGTGGAGAGTTCCATGTGTATGAAACCCAGTATCCCTATCCCGAAGGACTCACACTTAGAGATGTTGAATATGCGGCTGCTTACAACCTCGAACGGTGGCCAGAATCCAATTTTGGCGAGTCTGATCTCCCCCCACTCAAAACACGATGGAAGTTTGACTTCAGAGACGCCGGTCTCGGCGGGCTCACCCTCTGGCCAATCTTCGGCGCCACCAACCAACTCCTCGCCGCCCTCGCCTTACTCGTCATCACCGTCTGGCTTGTCAAATCCAACCGCCCGTGCTGGGTCTCCGCCATCCCCATGCTCTTCATGCTCGGTGTCACCAGCTACTCGATCATCTTGCTCACCCGCGGCTTCGCAGACTCAGGTAGCACCCTGCTCATGGGCATCTCCATCCTCATGTTCATCCTCCAACTCTGGATCGTCATCGAGGCCGTACTATGTATCAAGTCCAGACCTAGAACAGGGTAGTAAACGGTCCAACTGTCCAATACCAATCGCCATTTGGTATTTATCGGAGCCGCTATCATTACAAACCTCAAACCCGTGCTGGATAACCAAACCACACGCTTGCAACTGGAGATATCAAAATGGACACTTTTCAATACGGACGATCAAGATCAGCTCGTACTCGAACAGAGGTTGTAGTTATGTATCTCAAACGCTCAGTTTTATCAGGATTTATAGGTGCACTGCTCATTACGGGCGCATGCCGGGCTGCGCCAGAACCCAAGCAAGCTGAGCAAACTAAAAAAGCAGCACCTTCGGAGAACGAACTCGTAGAAATCGTAATCAAGATGCCAGACGGGCGAGTGATTGTCCGTAAGGAAAGGAAATCTGCTTCACGAATCAACTCGAAGCGTCTTCTCAATAAAGATGGGCGACCAGCAGTCATTACGAAAGCGACCTCAAAGGGTGGCTCACTCAACAAACTCAAATCCGGCGCATCAGGCGGCTCAAACGGATCATCTGGTTCGTCAAGCTCTTCGGCTTCGGGAGGCTCAGGTGGCGGCGGTGGTGGTGGATCAGCAGGTGGCGGCGGTGGAGGCGGAGCTTCAAGCGGCGGGCACAGCGGTGGAGCAGGCGGCGGCGATAACCGAAGCCAGTCGGGCGGCTCTGGTGGCGAAGATGATGCAAACAATGATGGTGATAACGATGTGCTCGCGGTACAGCCAGATGATGATTACACTGTTCGGATGTACGCATGGGAAAATGCAGGCTCGCCATTTATGAATGTGACGAAGACATACATCGCTGATCCAAGAAGTAAAACACCTCGCCGACTCGCGTATCTCCTCTCTCTCCAAATCGAACAAGATCAGCCTGACCAAATCATTCTTAGATTCTGGAAAGAGTTTGACCCCGCAGTGAGACACCCATTCGACCACTCAGACCCACTCGATCTCGTAGAATCAGGCGGATACACCGCTGGGATTGAAGCATACTGGAATGAGTTTGCCATTGAGCTCGCCAGATTGGGAGTCGAACCAGATTATCTGATTCTCGATATGGAAGAAGGAGCAGGATTCTGGCACATTCCTATCCAAGATCGCCAAGAGTTCTTCAACGAACTCATGGACCCGAATCGCTCTTTGAGTCCAGTGCTTCCTGTTTCGATGGGGCAAGTCACTGTTGATCAGTTCATGAACTACAGAAATTTTGCAGGCACAGTTGCACTCAATGATTACAACCAGTTTGCAGCCCAGCTCAGAGCAAGCCTGCTCAAAGATGTATTTAGCGATGCCTTTGAATCTGCATACGAGCGATACATACCAATCTCGAACTACGCTGACATCAGCCCCTCGTTTGATCTCACACGCTACACAGCTCGCCCGATTCTAGAAGGCACAATGGCAGGGATTTCAGCACCTATCACCTACCTCGATTTCAGAGGCGAAGGCGCAACACGCTATGCACGAACCGAAAAAGACCGTCGCTGGAACAGATTTATCGATGCACTCAATAGGTGCAGATCAGCATCTACCACAGGCTTGGTCACCCCATGGGTCTCAGCACCAGGATATGGTAGAAATGGCCCTGATACATGGGCACGCCCCAACGAACTTACCGGCGAGTATCGCATCTGGGAACTGATGATGGATCATCTCCTCGCGATGGGCATTGACACATTCATACTCTGGAATCCAAACTCACGATTTAATCCAAGCGCAGTTCCAACCGATGCGTTCCTCGACCAATGGCTCGCTGATCATCCCGTCGGTGCTGGTCCACAGCTCAGAGATCTCTCAGAGATTCCACTCGACGCCGATGCCGTCATCACCAACGGCGTTGTCACAACCTACCAAGATTTTCTTGATGCCCTCAATGCCCAATGATTGAGAACAGACTTGATACGCTCAAAATCGAAACACGCCCCAGCATATGCCGGGGCGTGTTTGTATTCGTTAGCTATCTGATCTGAAGAATCAGACGCGATCCTTCAATCCCTTGAGTGGACGAACCTTCACGACATTGCGTGCCGGCTTGGCCTTGAAGATCATTTCTTCCTTGGTGAACGGGTTGACGCCTTTGCGTGCTTTAGTGGCCGGCTTACGCTGGACGGATACCTTCATCATGCCTGGGACATTGAATGCGCCACAAGCGTTCTTCTTGAGGTCCTTCTCGATCATTTCGCCCATCACATCAAAGACCTGAGCAGCTTCCTTCTTCGAGATGCCGACATGATCTGAGATCATGGTCAACACTTCTGATTTGGTGCGTGGCTTGTCCTTGGCCGAAGTAATCTTCGGTGCCTTCCTGGTTGCGGTTGCAGCTACCTTTGGTGCTGCTTTCTTTGCGACCTTCTTGGCAGGCTTACGAGCTGCGGTTTTCTTTGCGGGTTTACGAGCTGGTTTCTTTGCTGTTCTCTTTGCCATTGCTAATACTCCATTCTGCATTTTCCGGAAATGCGATAGGTGTTACTCCGAACACCATTGTTTTTACCGCACTTTTTTCGGCATAGCAAGTCCATTTTGTCCTGTATTTATCGGTAATTTTGAAAAATATCTCTCCGGGCGACTCCAAAGCACCGTCAAGTGATACCAATTTGAGCCTACAGGGGTATCAATTTTCGATCAATTCTCGACCTATTGTTCTCCATGAGCAGCGATCAGCCAACCGTCGGATTTACACGAACTGTGCCCGGAACCCCTGAAATACAAGGGGTTTGCGTAAAAACACTCGGCGACGCAAAGGCCACGCAAGATCAAATCCTTGGCTTCGTCCCCGGGCTCGATGCACTCGTCACCATGTATACAGACCCGGTCGACGACGCGCTCCTCGAAGCAGCCGGAAAACAGTTGAAAATTATTTGCAATTTTGCAGTTGGATACGACAATATTGACATTTCGGCCTGCAAAAACAGGGGCATCATCGTCTGCAACACCCCCGATGCAGTCACCGAAGGCACCGCAAACCTCGCCTGGCTCCTCATTATGGCCACCGCCCGCAGGCTTATCGAAGCCCATCAATACGCTATATCTGACACATACCCAGCTAACGGGCACCTTGGGATGCACGAGTTCCTCGGCATGGATCTATGCAACAAAGTCATCCACATCGTCGGCGCCGGACGCATCGGCTACGCCACCGCACTCCGCGCCAAAGCCTTCGGCATGCGAATCATCTACACCGCTCGCTCTCGCCACATTGACTTCGAAATGACCCCACTGGGCGCAACCCGAGTCACCTTCGAAGATGGGCTTGCACAAGCCGATGTCGTGTCCATCCATACCCCATTCACCCCTCAAACCCGCCATCTGATCAACCGTGGCAATCTCAAACTCCTCAAGCCCACAGCGATCCTTGTCAATACCTCAAGAGGCCCAGTCATCGACGAATCCGCCCTCGTTGATGCGCTTGCTGCAGGTAAGCTCTGGGGAGCCGGTCTCGATGTCTACGAAAACGAACCCGTCGTCCACCCCGGCTTACTCACCCTCAACAATGTCACCCTCACCCCCCACATCGGCAGCGCCGAAATCGCCTGGCGCGAGGCAATGACCGAAATGGTCCTCACCAACATAAAAGCGGCCCTCGCAGGGCAAGAATCACCAAACAGAATCGCATGAAGGAGATAGCCGTGGAAGAAAAAAGAGTTTACCGGCCGGTTCCGGAGTTCGATGAGGATGAACGGATAGAAGTCTTTGTCAACGGCACACCGCGAGAGCAAGCAGATGCGTTGCTCGATATCGCGATGCGAGGACAGCGTGGTGAATGCCCAGTGCAGATCGTATTTTGGATTGGCATGTTTTTACGAGATCCGGATATTACTCTGCGAACATCTGCGTTGATCGCAACTCGACACCTCGCTTCAAGGTGGCCTGAAACAAACTGGGACTGTATCCGCCGTGTGCTTTACGACATTGCAAATGAGGATCCAGAGGGATGTGTCCGCATTTCTGCTATTGACATAATTGATGATATCGAGCATACGCAATGGATGACAGATGAAAAATCAGAAGAAAGCTAATGCTTCTTCTCTTTCCCCAATCCCTAATGGCTAGTCCCTAATCCCTTCTCCCAGCATAATGCAGCTCTAAATACTTCGCCACATAATCAATAATCGAATCCGCCTCCGGAATATCAGGATTACTCGTCATCCCATTGGGCTCAAACCGCATCCCCTTGAACCGCTTGACCGCCTCATCGACCGTCAGCCCATACTGCAAAGCGATCGAAAACGCTCGGCAGAACGCCTGGCACATCCCAGAAATAGCCGACCCTTCCTTCGCAATCTTAATAAATATCTCGCCCGGTGTACCGTCAGGATAGAGCCCGATCGTCAGGTACCCCTCGTGTCGATCGATCGTAAACTTGTGCGTTAAAGATTCGCGGGTCTGGGTCAGTGATTGTCGAGTTGCAAGCATTCGGGCGTCCTTGTCCGTGAAAGAAAATGTCAGCTGAGAACCACCGCTCGATCAGATCGAGTGAAACCGACACCCATGATATCGGACTAAAGGGGGGAGCGGGCTTTACAATCCGTTCTTTGGTGCAGACAATAGAAGGAAGTTTGATGCTCAGTGCGTCCAAACGCCTGTAAGAGCCGATACTTGGAATAGACTCTCCGCCCGGGTGCCCATATCGAGGGCAAGCAAGAAATATGACACAAAGCAAGCTCCAATCAGAATCGAAGCGACCCACGGGCAACATGTCCGGGCTCGTCATCGCTGCGATCGGGCTTCAGCTACTTCTATGCTCCGCAGCTTCAGCTGCCCAAGCATGTACTGGCACCATCGATCGCATCGAAAGTTCTGTTGTCCATGCCTTGCGTGAAATGGTCGAACGCCAGTCAACCCATGAGCAAACAACTCAAGTCTTTGAGCCGGGTTTTCGCTTAGTTGACAGCGAGCTGTTTCTATCAAGCACCGCACACATCTTTGTAAGCAACCCTACAGAACAACTCGCCGGCCAATGGCTCTTCAATCTGCCGCCGCCGAGCTGCTGATCTATATTGACGGATCATTCTCGATCCATATTCATCATCAGCAACTATACCCAGCACCCAGCAACCAATACAACATCGCAACCATTGCCCATTCCATATGAACCGGGCAATCGCTCGCCGTTTCGTTTTCGACGAATCGGCCCACTCCACGAAGGTAAATCTCTCCAATGGCAAGCTCAGAAATCCCCGTCATCGGCAAACTTCTCTCCAAAGTCTTTGGCTCACGAAACGAACGAATCGTCAAGCGATACACCACCCGCGTCGAAGCAATCGGTGCCCTCGAACCAGAAACTCGATTACTCACCGATGCCCAACTCAGGCTCAAAATCGAAGAGTTCCGTGAACGCTTTGATAACGGCGAAAAGCCCGATGATCTGCTCATTGAGGTCTTCGCGATTGTCCGAGAAGGCATGGACAGAGCAGTGGGGATTCGCAATATTTTCAATCCCGATGCCGGGTTTGATCCCTCCGTGCTCAACGAATCAGCACAGGTGATCTACAAGCAGGTCAAAGCCCAAGTCGATGTGCTCGAACCAGCCAAAGCTCAGGGGATCTACCTCGGACACCCAACCGATGTTCCCGCCTATCTCCAGGTCGAAATCCCCAACGAAATCTACAACGCAGTCCGCGAAGCATACCCAGAGTCACGCCCGCCTTTCCGCGCTCGCCCCTTCGATGTCCAGCTCATCGGCGGCATGGTGCTCGGACAGGGCAAGATTGCGGAAATGAAAACCGGTGAAGGCAAGACAATCGTCGGCCCGCTCGCCACCTACATGGCATGTGTCCAACGCCAACAAGTCCATGTCGTCACCGTGAATGATTACCTCGTCCAGCGTGACCGCGACTGGACCTTCCCCTTCTTCTGCTGGATGGGGCTCACCGCGGGTGCAATCCATCCGATGCACATGCAGCCAGAAGAAATGAAACGAGAAATGTACCGCTGCGATGTCGTCTACGGCACAACCTCAGAGTTCGGCTTTGACTACCTCCGCGACAACATGAAACGAAATGTTGATCAACAGGTCCAGCGCAAGCGCCAGTTCGCGATCGTCGACGAAGTTGACTCGACACTCATCGACGAAGCCCGCACGCCTTTGATTATCTCTGGGCAGGCTCACGACGATCAACCTCGGTACCAACTCGCCGATGGCATCGCCAAGAAACTTGTCGAAGAACAAGGCCCATGGCAAGGGATCGAAGACCAAGTGACACTGTGCAAAGAAACCATCAAAGGGCTCGAAGGCGATATCCGCCAGACCCGCGACAAATCAGAAGTTCCAGCACTCCAAAAGAAACTTAAGGATGCTGAGGCTGCCCTCCCAGAGCTCGAAACAAAGCGCGATCAGCACATCCAGTACTACGAGCTGGAAATGGATCGTAAAAGCGCCCACCTCACCCACGACGGCATTGCAGAAGCCCAGTAAATGGCCGGCGTTGGATCGTTCTATGTCGACGAAAACATGGATATTCCGCATTTGCTCGAGCAATCCCTCCGGGCATACGCCGTCTACACCCGCGACAAAGATTACATCATCATGCCTGTCCCCGATCGCATGACCGGGCGGACCGACGACACGATTGTCATCGTCGATACCAATACCGGTCGCCCAATGATCGGTCGCCAATGGTCCGATGGCTTGCATCAAGCAGTCGAATGCAAAGAAGGCGTGGACATCAAACCCGAGACCCAAACAGTCGCGTCGGTCACCGTCCAGAACTTCTTCAAGATGTACAAATCCCTCTCAGGCATGACCGGCACCGCAGATACCGAAGCCCAAGAGTTCCACGACATCTACTCACTCGAAGTCGTCTCGATCCCAACAAACAAACCAATCGCCCGCGATGACCATGACGATCTGATGTTCCTGCGTGAAAAAGACAAGTGGGAAGCAATCGTCGATGAGATCAAGCAGTTCCACGATGCCGGCAAGCCAATCCTTGTCGGCACCACCAGTGTCGAGCGATCAGAGATGATCTCCAAGATGCTCACCAAAAAATACCAGGTTCAGCACTCGGTGCTCAACGCAAAGCAGCACGAACGCGAAGCCGGTGTAGTCGAAGATGCCGGCCAACTCGGTGCAGTAATGATCGCCACAAACATGGCCGGGCGTGGTACCGACATCAAGCTCGGCAAGTTCACCCGCGAAGATTTCATCGAGCACCTGCTCAAGCGATCACTCGCGTCGAAGTCACTCAAGCCAGATGCGAGCGAAGACGAACTCCGTGAAAATGTCTACCGAAAAACCGCCCCATCCATACTCAACGGCGTGAACAAACGCCAAGCCGAGGACATGTCATTTGATGAACTCGAACTCGCACTGCTGCGTCACTGGGCCGAGGAATACACATGGATGAGCGGCAAAGCAGTCGAAGGAGCACAGGCCGATGAGCTCCGCTCAGAACTCGATAAAAACGGTCGCTGTAAGCTCCACCGCCTGCGTTGGTTCGACAATGTTGAAGACCTCGGCGGGCTCCATGTCATCGGCACCGAACGCCACGAATCTCGCCGAATTGATAACCAGCTCCGCGGACGCTCCGGTCGTCAGGGCGACAAGGGCTCGTCCCGCTTCTTCGTATCACTCGAAGACGATCTGATGAAAATGTTCGCTGGCGAAACCACCATGAAGCTCCTCTCGCGCCTAGGTATGAAAGAAGGCGACGCCATCGAGCATCCGTGGCTCTCCAAGAATGTTGAACGCGCCCAGAAAAAGGTCGAAGAACGAAACTTCCAGCAACGAAAAAGCATCCTCGACTACGACGAGGTCATGGAGCATCAACGCCAACGCTTCTACGGCTTGCGCCAAGGAATTCTCGAAGGTCGCCAAGTCAAATCACTCGTCTT